>CAYYCF010000081.1:3716-9446 GCA_964470235.1 uncultured Anaerolineales bacterium
TGATCCGACACTACCCCGGTGATGCCCAGATCGGCGGCCCGGGTGTTGTTGCCGATCTGCGGCGGAGTGATGTCGAACACCAACGGGACCGTGTGCTCCCCGGCGACGGCCCGCGCGTTGACGTTCTGGATGGTGGCCGCCACGTTCAACGCCCGGCCGTCTCTCGCTTCCCGGCCGGAAATGATTTCCAGCTCGTGCGTCTCGTCGTTGAAAGTAAAACTGGCGTTGCGCGGATCGCTTTGCGCCAACGGCGCCAGCGTTTCCAGAAACGGAGTCAACTGCGCCGCGTCCAGCCCTACTTCATAATGAGCCCCGCTGGTATCCTCGACGCGGTGAATGGTCAACATCGAAGCCAGTTGTGCCTGGCTGATCGTCCACGGGCCTGGGTCGCCTTCGTAAGGAGTCTCGATGACGAGCGTCAGCGGCCGGCTGAGGATAGTCTTGGCAATAGCCGCCTGCGCGGAGGCGTCCAGCACGGCGGGTTTGTAATCGTCAATAGCCAGCGGCACGTCGGCGTTGGTCAACGCGCGTAACGGCGTCTCGATCTGATCGAGCGTCGCATTCACATTCACCAACCGCCCGTATGCGCCTGGGGTGACGATCACATCCGCGCCGTTGATGATCAGCGCGGCTTCCACGGCCGGCGTGTCTATTTGAGTCGAAATGGTTTGGAGAAAGGCCTCTGCCCGCTGCCGGTCAAACACGATCACGGGCGCGATGTCCGTGCCTTCGTACCAGGCCCAGAATTGATCTTCAAGATCGAGCCGCCAGTCCCCGGTGCGACCGTAAGCAAATGCGCGCTCGGCCGTTTCCTGCACGTCGAACGTCGCGCCGAGTTGGGCCGGGGCCGCCGTCCACGATTGTTGGCCGTCGCGAAAGACGAACGCCCCCGTTTGCGGATAGGTGAAATTGCGCGAGAGCAATTCAACGGCCTGATCGGGCGAGAGGCCGGAGAGGTTGATGCCGTACACAGTGACGCCGGGATAAACCCTGTCGGCATACGTCAACTCCACAACGCCGAGGGCCATGCCTGCGCTTGAGGCGACGATGACGAGCAGGGCGGAGAGGCCAGTGAGCCACCGTGCCACACGGGATAGAGGCGGCTCTTGTGTGGTTAAAGGAGTAGACACAGCAGCCATCTCAATTCCCTCCGGCCTGCTGCCACACCCTCTTGAACTCGTTCAAATACAACTGCGCAATGTCGGCATCGTGAATGATCAGCACGTTCTCGTCGTTCTTCTGCTCGGCGGCTTTGGTGAAGTTGTACGAGCCGGTGATAACGATCCGGCCGTCAATGACCATGAACTTGTGGTGCATGGTGTACGGGTTGCCGTCCAGCAGAACCGGCAGCCCCGCCGGAGATAACACGTTGTAGGATTGATCGCTCCCGCCGCTCACTTGCCGCGTTTCATACACGCCCTCTACCCTCACTCCGGCCTGCGCCCGTTCCAGCATGGCTTCGGTGAAATCACTGCGCGTAAAAGTGAAAGCGGCGAAGGCAATGCTCTGTGTTGCGCCGTTGATCGCGCTCAAGATGTGATCGGCCACTCCGTCGTCGGGCGAAAAATAGTTTTCGACCACGATGCCGTTCACCGTAAACTGCGGGTAGGGCGTGTTGACTGTTGACTCGGCCCCGAATTTGCGCTCGACGAACATTTCGTCGAACTCGGCCTGATAGTTAGCCACCATTTCGGGAGAAGTAATGCCGATCATGTTGTTGTTGTTTCGATAGGTGTCCTTCTCGGTGAAGTTCCACGAGCCGGTCCACACGATTGTGCCGTCCGCGATCACGAACTTGTCGTGCATGATCGCATTGCGCCCGTCCTCGACCACCGGAATCCCGGCGGCGATCACCCGCTGGAGTTGCTCGCCGTTTTCGAGAACGGTGTCGGTGTCCGTCAACAGCCGCACGAGGGCGCCGCGATTGCGCGCCGCGATGAGCGCGTCGACCATGGCCGGCAGATTGAATTCGTACGTCGCCGCGTCCGCCGTGCGCGCCGCCGCGTTGATGCTGGCAATGACCGGATCGGCAATGCTCTCGGCCGGGCGGTTGCTTATGTTGTCGGGGTAAATCGGATTGCCGAAAACGAGTTGATACCCGCTTTCGCTTGTGGAGGCCGACGACTGGGCGGTGAGCGGGATCGAAGCCCCGGCTTCTTCGGCGGGTGTCGTATTTAACAGCTGCGCGCCGTAGACCGCGCCCATACACAGCAGAACGCCGAACATGGCGGCGATGGGCGTGGCGGCGCGCCGGCGAGACCGTGGTCGGCGGGGCATATCGGGTTAGTTTCCTCCGGCTCGCTTCCAGAGTTTCGCGAACTCTCTCAAGTACTCTTGCGCTACGGCGGCATCGTGAATAATCAGCACATTCTCGTCGTTGTCTTTCTCTGACGAGTAAGTGTAGTTGTACGAGCCGGTGATCACGATCTGGCCGTCAATGACGATGAACTTGTGGTGCATGGTATAGGGGTTGCCGTCCGGCAAAACCGGCAAACCGACGGCCCGGAACGTGTCGTACCCGCGATTGATCCCTTCGTCAATCTTATCGCGTTCGAAGACACCCTGCACGGCCACCCCGGCCTGCGCGCGCGCCAAGACGCTATCCAGGATATCTTCTTGCGTAAAAATGTACGCGGCAATGGTGATGCTTTGGGTCGCGCCCTCAATAGCCCGCACGATGTGGGAGGCTACTTGGTCTTCAGGCGCAAAGTAATTCTCGATCAACGCGCCGCCGACGATGAACTGCGGGTTGGGCGTACCCGCTTTGGAACGGGGGCCGAACTCGCCCCGGACAAACATCTCGTCGAACTCAGTCTGGTAGTTTGCGACCATGGCCGGAGAGGCAATGCCGATGAGCGTGTTGTCGTTGCGATAGGTGGAGTTGTAAGTGAAATTCCACGAGCCGGTCCAGACCATGGCGCCGTCGACGATGATGAACTTGTCGTGCATGTCGTCGGCGCTTGTGTCGGCTACCACCGGAATACCGGCGGCGACGAGTCTCTGCACATCTTTGTCCGGCAGGCTCTGGTCGTCCGTCACGAACCGCACGGCTACGCCGCGGACGTGGGCGGCCAACAGGGCGCTAATAACGGTATCCAAATCCAAATCGCGGCTGGCTATGTCCACCGTGCGCTTGGCGGCAGTGATACTGCGGACGACCTGCGTTTCGATGTTATTCACTTCGCGGTTGTCGTTATTGTCGGGGTATTGAGGGTCTGTGAAATAAAGTTGGTACCAGCTGTCTGCTGCCGCTCCGGGCGGAACGGCGCGGTTCACCAGATAGAGAATGGCCGCCAGCAGAGCGACGATGAACGGTATCGCCAGGTAAGGCGGAATGCGGAAGGTAGGGCGAGAACGAAGGCTCATGGGCTTGCGGCAAGTTGCCAATTGAAGGCGAGCAGGAAGATATTATACTTTAATGCCTGTGCGCCAAGTTGCTTTTGGGCGCCCCTACCATATCTTTGTCTGATTAGGTGAACCCGTCAAGGTAGTCAAGTAGAATTTTGGCTTGACAACCGCATTTGGCATGCTAGAATAAGAGCGCATGACCCCCCCGGAGATAGCATCTCCGGCCCGACACCCACCGAAAGGTGGGTTGTCTCTTTATATACGAAAGGCTGTTCCAATGGAACGAGTCGTCGCCTATGTTGACGGGTACAACTCCTTCCGCAATTCTCCATTCGATTTATGTGGCGCGCATTCCCCCTCACTTGAAGTAGCCGAGTTCTTCCAACCGCCCCTGTGCCTCCCGCAGTTCGGCCTCGGTGAACAGCGAGCGAAACCGCTCTTCCAACAGCATACCACTCCCAGTTCGGCGGCGGTCAGGGCGTGCGGGCCACGCGAAAGCAGACGTTCACGTGGGCGCTCGTCTTCGGGCCAGCAGGCAATGCCGGAGGATGCTTTCTTGTCATTCCTTTGGTATCATTACCCCGATGTTCCCCACCCTTTCCCTCGGCCCGTTCACTTTTTCAACCTACACCGTTCTCATTGACATTGGCCTGGTCGGCGCGCTGACGTGGCTGTGGGTTCGCGCCTCCGCCCACGGGCGCGAACCGGCCCGTTGGCTCGATGCCGGACTCTCCGGCGCGGCGGGGGCGTTCGTCGGCGGGCGGCTGGCGTTTGCCTTTGGCAATTGGGCGTATTTTCAGAATCACATCGTCGAAGTTTTCCGCTTGTGGGAAGGCGGCTACGCTTGGCCGGGCGCGGTCGCGGGCGGATTGATCGGCTTGTTGATTTATTGCGCGGCGCGGAAAGAATCGCTCACTATCATTGTGGATGAACTGGCTCTGCCCGCGCTCGCCCTGGCCGCGCTTGGCTGGATCGGGTGCGTTGCCGCTTCGTGCGCCTCGGGCGCGGACGTGCCGCCGGGGACTCTGCCCTTCGCCGTCAACTGGCCCGACCTGTACGGCGTGGTTCTGCCGCGCTGGCCGTCGCAGATCATCGGCTTGGGACTCACGCTGGCCGCGTTTGGTTACCTGTTTTCGCAGAGAGATCGCCATTGGCCGCGCGGGTTTCACTTTGCGGCCTCGATCACCCTTATCGCCGCGTCTTCATTTTTCGTCAGCCTGGTGCGCGGCGACGACATGCCGCTGATGGGCGCCTGGAGACTCGATGTGGTGACCAACGCCGCCATGACCCTCCTCGGCGGCATTGCGCTCGTCGCGCTTTGGGCGCTTGAACCGGGCAAGGAAAAAGAATCGAACCGCGAAGACGCGAAGGACGCGAAGACTTCGTAAGAAAGAAAACTTTGCGATCTTGGCGTCTTCGCGGTGAACAAACTCTATGACAACCCTAACCCTCGGCTTGGCGCAAATCAAAACCAAACTCGGCGACGTGCAGGCGAACCGCGACAAGCACTTGGCTTACGTCGATCAAGCCCTGGCGCAGGGCGCGCAGTTGCTGTGTTTCCCCGAACTCTCGCTCACCGGGTACGTCTTGCAAGACCTCGTGCCGACGGTGGCGTGCCGCCCCACAGCCGACGATCCAATTTTCAGGCCGCTGCTCGAAGCCAGCCGTCAACTTGATCTCATGGTGGGTTTCGTAGACGAAGACTCGCGCCATCGTTTCTACATTGCCGCGGCCTATCTGTCCAAAGGGAAAGTTCTGCACATTCATCACAAAGTGTATTTGCCCACGTACGGCATGTTCGACGAAGGCCGATTCTTCGCCTGGGGCGATTCGATCTGCGCCTTCGACACCCCATGGGGCCGGGTGGGCATGTTGATCTGCGAAGACTTCTGGCACGCCAGCCCGCCGTATTTGCTGTGGCTCGACGGCGCAGACATATTGCTGATGCATTCGGCCAGCCCAGGGCGCGGCCTGGACGACGGCGAGCAACTCGGCTCGGCGCGCTGGGTGGAGCACGTCAACCGCGCCTATGCCAGCCTGTACACCAGCTTTGTCGTTCACACCAACCGCACGGGCTTTGAAGACGGATTGAATTTCTGGGGCGGCTCGACGATTTTTGATCCCGACGGCGAACTGGTGGTTCAAGGGCCGCAGCTCGACGAAGCCCTCACCATCGCCACCATTGACCTCAACCAACTGGGCCGCACCCGCGCCCGTTTGCCCATTCTCCGCGACGAGCGCACCGCGCTTGTCCTGCGAGAATTAACTCGCATAGTCAACGGGCATTGATTCACCGCGAAGGCGCGAAGAACGCGAAGTTTCTTAAAATCCTTTGCGCCCTTTGCGTCTTTGCGGTTAGAAAAATGAACAACCTTACAGATT
>CAYYCF010000082.1:0-9431 GCA_964470235.1 uncultured Anaerolineales bacterium
AACTGCTCAGGCCATCTTTGCAAACAGCTCAAGAAATCCGCAGATGTCGCAGATGTACACAGATTATTTTCTTTCATCTGCGATCATCTGCGTAATCTGCGGATAAGAAGACGGGGCTGAGCAGTTACAAGCTATTCAGGATTGAGGAGGGCATGGCCGTGCTGAGGTAGGTTTCTTCTTTGCTCGCGGCGCGGATGGCAAGTAACAATTCGGGCTGGATGTCGTCTTTCAACACGTAGCCGCGCGCGCCTTTCTGAAAAACCATGAGCGCCAGCCATTTGTCGTCGTAGCCGGAAAGTATGACCACCCTGGCTGTCGAAGCAAAGGCCAGGATTTTCTCCAACGCCTGAGCGCCGTCCAAGCGCGGCATGGCAATATCCATGACGATCACATCGGGAGTTAAGCCTTGCGCCAGTTCCACCGCCTCCTGCCCGTCTACGGCCTCACTCACAATTTCAATGTCGTCCGCTTTTGCCAACACGGAGCGGATACTCTGCCGTATCAAAGGATGATCGTCGGCCACCAACACGCGGATCATTGCCAGGCTCCCGACAAAGGCACGTGCGCGACGAGGCGCGCGCCCCCTCCGGCACGAGGAACGATGTCCAACCGGCCTCCCAACAGTTGCAGCCGATCCTTGATACCGGCCAAGCCAATGCCCCACTGCTGTTCTCGGCCGGCTGCTTTCTTTCCGGCATCGAATCCGATCCCGTCGTCTTCTACCGCCAGAGTGATCACGCCGCCATCGAGACCGAGCGTCACCCAGACCTGCTTGGCTTGGGCGTGCTTGATCGCGTTGGCGAACGCCTCTTGCGCCGTCCGGAAAAGGCCAATTTCTATCGCGCCGGCCAGCGCCGGCAGTTCTGCGCCGGCGTAGTGAATAGCCAACCTGGTGCGCTGGGCGAACTCGAAGCAATACATTTCCAGCGCGCCGTTAAGACCCATCACGTCGAGCGCAGGCGGGCGCAGACCGTGCGCCAACAGGCGAATATGCTCGTGCGTGGAGGCCGTCAACCGGATGGCTTCATCTAGTTTCTGACGAAGCGCGGAAAAGTCCGATGGAAATTCTTCGCGGATTGACTCTAAGCTGACTTTCAGCGAGATCAAGGCCTGCCCGGCCTCGTCGTGCAATTCACGCGACACCCGCCGCCGCTCCTCCGCTTCAACGGTAACAATATTGTTGGTGAGCCGTTGTAAGTCGTGGTGACTGGTTTGCACTTGCTCAAACAGCTTGGCGTTTTCTATCGCCGCCGCCGCTTGGTTGGCGAACGCTTGCAGACGTTCCACATGGAGTGGCGTGTAAAATCCTCGCCTGGCGCTGTTGAGGTTGAGCAAGCCGATCACTTGCCCTTTGACGATAATCGGCGCGCCCACGTACGAGCCAATCCAGGCAATTGAATCGGCCTCCACCCACAATGCGCTTTGCTTGGTATCGGGGATAGCCAGGGGCTGTCCTGTCTCGGCCAAGCGGTTCAGAATTGGGAAGTCGGCCAGGACGATGCGCCTGGTCAAAACGTCATCCTCGAGGCGATACCCGGTGGCGCTGTGATAGCTTACGACAGAACCCAAATCGCCTTCGATCAGCATGATCTCGGCAGTATCGTTCGGCACGACCTGGCTGACGTTCTCCAAAATCCGCTCCAGCACTTTTTGATGATCCAGTGTGCTATTGAGCGCCGCGGTCACGTCGTACATCGCTTTGGTGAACAGGCGTTGATCGCATTCGGCCTCCGCCGGGCGCGCCTGTTTGACCCTCGCTGGCGTCCGCCGTGGCAGGGCGTCCATCCCCGGAGCCTGGGTACGCTTCGTCTTGTTTCGACGCGCAGACATACGGCGACTTTGGTCTTTCTGTGGCGGTTGAAATACGCCCGTCGTCAATTACCGGCGAGTAACGGCAGCGATTGGTGCTATACTCATCGCCTGGCGCCGGCTGTAGCTATCGGAATTTGAGCTCTCATACCTTTGGACGCGTTGACCTCCGTTTGCGTTTTCAGAAAACTCACCAGCGACTCCATATCCGCGAACAATCGAACTGTGCCGTCGGCGGTGTTCTGCAACGAGCCGCGCCAGGCTTCGCCTGGGCCATCACGCCATAGGCGCAACAAATACGAGTTGTAATTCGGAGTAAGGTTGGTCATTTTTTGCTTGCGCCCCCCAATGTCTGCAATTATTATTGCCGCTTGGCGCAACCTGCCCGTAACCAAAACGTGACCGGCGCTGAAACGACATGCCGCATTTGTCGCTTACTTTCCTAGGCTCGATCCAAATCATTCTCGCCGGCGCGCCCGTTGCCTTGCGCACCGACAAAGAGAGGGCGCTGCTGGCATACCTGGCCATCGAGTCGGATCGCCCTCATCGCCGTGACACCCTGGCCAGCCTTCTGTGGCCCAATCAGCCCGATGGCACAGCGCACGCCAACTTGCGTCAATCGCTTTATAGATTGCGCCGCTCCATTGAGACGAATGCGGGCGACCCATCGTTTCTGGACGTTTCAGCGAACTCGATCCAATTCAACTCACAGGGCGACTACGCGCTCGACGTACAGGAATTCACGTCGCTCGTGGCGGAATGCGAAAGGCACCTGCACGCTAGCCTAGAGTCTTGCCAAGCGTGCGGCCGGTCGCTGAGCCGGGTGGCGGATTTGTACCGCGGAGACCTGCTCGGCGGATTCTTCTTGCCCGACTGTTTGGCCTTTGAAGAATGGGCGCTCGCCAAGCGAGAGGGTTTGCACCGCCAGGCGTTAGAAGCACTGCATTGGTTAGCGGCCTATTGCATTGGCCGCGCGGAATACTCGTCGGCGGAGCGCTACGCCCAACAACAATTGACGCTTGAACCGTGGCGCGAGGTTGCCCACCGGCAGCTCATGCGAGCATTGGCGTTGAGCGGCCAACGCACGGCCGCGTTGAGGCAATACGAAACGTGCCGCCGGATCTTGCAAAAGGAACTGGGCGTAGAACCGTCCGAAGAAACAAAGTCGCTGGTCAAGCACCTTCAACTTGATAATTTGCCTTTGGCCGCGCCGGTACCGGCGGCCGCGCCAGCCGACCGGCCTCCTTTCAAAGGAATGCAATACTTCGAAGAGGGCGACGCCGGGTTGTTCTTCGGGCGCGAACAGGTAACGGCCAACCTGGCGAGGCAGTTAAGAGAGTCCCTCGAACGCCATGCGCCATCGGCTGACCACGCCCGGCAGTTAGGCCGTCATTGTCGTTTTCTGGCCCTCGTCGGCGCGTCCGGCTCCGGCAAATCGTCCATTCTCCGCGCCGGGCTCATCCCGGCTCTCAAAACCGGCCAGATGCTTGCGGATGGCAGCCTCCCTCCCGACGGAAGCCCGGAATGGCCTATTTTCGTCATTACTCCTGGCGCGCGGCCACTCAAATCCCTGGCAGTCAGCCTCACCTTGCACGTTGAATCGGCAACCGCCACTTCGATTCTCCAGGCCGATTTCTCCGTTGACCCCAGGTGCCTCGACATCGCCGTGACCAAACTCTTACAATCGGGGCGCTACCCAGGCCAAACAAACGAAAGACGGGCGCTGATCGTCGTCGATCAGTTCGAAGAACTGTTCACGCTGTGTGACAGCGAAACTGAGCGGCGCGCTTTCATTGATAACCTGCTTACGGCGGCGTTGGAGCCGGGCGGTCTCACATCCATTGTGATTGCCCTGCGAGCCGACTTCTATTCTCACTGCGCGCCTTATCCCAGTTTGCGCGAATGGCTGACCAGGCGCCAGGTGTTCATTGGCGCGATGGATGCAGACGAAATGCGCCGGGCCATTGAGAAACCGGCCGAGCGCGGCGGATGGGTGTTAGAGCCTGGGCTGGTTGAGTTGGTTTTGCGCGATGTAGGCAGCGAACCTGGCGCTCTGCCGCTGCTTTCACACGCCATGCTGGAAACGTGGGAACGGCGGTCCAAACGCGTGCTGACGGTCGTCGGCTACACCGATTCGGGCGGCGTGCGCGGCGCCATTGCCCAAACCGCCGAATCCGTTTTCAACCGCCAATTGACGGAGGAACAACAGCCTATCGCGCGCAATATTTTCCTGCGCCTGACCGAACTGGGCGAAGGCACAGAAGATACCCGACGCCGCGCCACCCTGCCGGAGCTTGTGCCACACCAAACGCACCAGCCGTTGGTCACCGCAGTGCTGGAGATTCTGGCTGAGGCGCGCTTGATTACGATTGGCGAGGAGGTCGTCGAAATTGCGCATGAGGCGCTCATCCAAGAATGGCCGCGCTTGCGCGAATGGCTGGTGCAAGATCGCGAGCGTCTGCGCCTGCACCGTAAACTTACCGAGGCGGCTCACGAATGGGAAGCCAATCATCGAGATGCGAGTCTGCTCTACCGCGGCACGCGGCTGGCTCAAATCGGCGAATGGATTGAAGACTCGGCGAACCTGCTCAGTTCACTGGAAAATCAATTTCTGGCCGCATCGCGCGCCCAAGCCGAACGGGAAGCCGCCGACCGCGAGGCGCAACACCAACGCGAATTGGAAACTGCCCAACAATTGGCAAAAGCAGAAAGGCAGCGCGCCGAGGAAAATTTGCGCGCCGCGGCTCAACTGCGGCGACGCCGGCTTTATTTGCTGTTGGCGCTGGCGGCGACCGGGGTCTTGGCCGCGGTTGCAATTTTTCTCGGAGGGCGCGCCCAGGCACAAGCGGTCAACAATGCCAAACTTGTGACTCAAAACGCGGCCATCGCCGGAACGGCCCAAGCCGCCTCCACGTTGGCGGTCGCCGAATCTTTTAGCCGCGCCACACAAGAAGCGCAGGCCGTGTTCAATGCCGCCACCTCACAGGCGAATTTCAGCCGCGCGGAAGCGCAACGCTTGGCCGCCGAAGCCAAAAGCCTGTCAGAGCAAAACGGGCGAACCGAATTGATTGCATTGCTGAGTCTGCGCTCGGTTCGAACGCTTTATACGGCCGAGGGCGATGCCGCGCTGGCTCAAGCCTTGACTCTCGACTACCCCTTGGGTTTGTTTACCGCCGCCGCCGATGCCGTCAACGCCGCAGCCCTTTCGCCCGATAACCAGGCTGTCGTCGGGGCCAGCTCGGATGGAAAAGCCTATGTCTGGGACGCGGCGACCTGGCAGGAATTGACGACGTTGATCGGACACGAGGGGGCGCTCTACGCCGTGGCCTATTCACACGACGGGCGTTACATTCTAACGGGCGGTTTGGACAAGACCGCGCGGCTGTGGGATGCGCGCACCGGCGAACAGTTGCGCGTCTTCGAGGGCCATGCCGACCGCCTCAACGATGTCGCCTTTTCGCCGGACGACGCGTATGCTCTGACATCGAGCGGCGACCACACGGCGATTCTGTGGGATGTTGAATCGGGACGGCCACTGCGCCAATTCGTCGGCCACAGCGATGGTGTGTCCGGCGTGGCATTTTCGCCCGACGCCCGATATGCGCTCACAGGCAGTTCCGACCGCACGGCGCGATTGTGGAATGTGCAGACCGGCGCGGAGGTGCGTGTTTTCTCCGGGCACACCGATCGGGTTTTGGATGTGGCCTTCTCGCCGGATGGCCGGCAGATTCTTTCCGGAAGCTATGACAATTCGGCGCGGCTTTGGGAAGCGGCCACCGGAACATTGGTGCGCCAGTTTACGGGCCACTCGCTCGGTCTCACCAGCGTGGCGTTTTCGCCGGACGGAAACACCATTCTGACCGGAAGTTACGATAGCACCGCGCGCTTGTGGGATCGGCAAACCGGCGTTGAACTGCGGCGGCTTGTCAACCACAGCGGCGGCGTGATCAGCGCCACGTTTTCGAATGACGGCCACTACGTATTGACCGGGGGCATAGACGCTGCCGTGAGACTGTGGAGCGCCGCGCCCAGACGCGCGCTTCCGGAATTGAACGGGCACTCCAGCGCCGTGCTTCACGTGGCCTTCTCACCCGACGGCCGGTGGGCGCTCACCGGCAGTCAAGACAAAACGGCCAAGTTGTGGGATGCGCGCACGGGCCAAGAACTCGTGACCTTCACCGGCCATCAGGATGTTGTGAACGGGGTGGACTTCTCGCCGGACGGCAAATCTGTATTGACGGCCAGTTGGGATGGAACGGTGCGATTGTGGGACGCCAAGACCGGAGTCGAACTACGCCACTTCGATCACCCGACGGGCGCGCTGACGGCCGTCTTTTCACCTGACGGCAAAACTATCCTCAGCGGCGGGTGGAACAAAACCGCGCGCTTGTGGGACGCCCAAACCGGCGCGGCGCTGCACGTCTTGGCCGGGCACACGGAACTTGTTTATGGCGTCGCTTTTTCCCGGGACGGAAAGTATGCGCTCACCGCCAGCTTCGACGGGACCGCAAAACTTTGGGACACGCAAACGGGGAGTGAGGTGCGAACATTCATCGGGCACACAAACTCCGTAACCAGTGTCGCCTTCTCTCCCGACGGAAAATACGCAGCCACCGGCAGTTACGACAATACGGCGCGGTTGTGGGACACCCAAACCGGCGAGACGATCCGGATTTTCGCCGGTCACCGCGATTTTGTGTGGGCAGTCGCTTTCTCGCCCGACGGCCAGCATTTATTGACCGCGAGCTACGACAACACCGCCAGGCTTTGGGATGTAGCCCCGGGAGCAGAGATTCGGCGCATCATAGGCCATACGGCCGGTCTGGAAACAGCCGCCTATTCGCCGGACGGAAAATATATTTTGACTGGCAGTGATGACAATTCGGCGCGGCTGTGGTTTGCCGACTCGGCGGATATGGTTGGCTATTTGTGCGACCGCTTGCTGCGCGACTTTTCAGACTCCGAGCGCGTCCAGTACGGTATCACCGATCAAACACCCACCTGCAAGTGATGTCAATGGATTGCGCTCTTCACGTCACTTCCGGCCTTTCAACCGGATATTTTTCATACAAGCGTTCTTCGATCACGCGGCGCAACCTGGACATGGCTTCGTGAATGTCCGCAAAAGAAGTGTAGATGGGCGCGATACCCAGGCGGATGTTGTCCGGGTAGCGGAAGTCGGGGATGACGTTCATCTCTTCGATGAGCGCGCGATCAATACGCAGACCTTCAGGGTGGCCCAGCGAAACGTGCGAGCCGCGGCTCTTTGAATCGCGCGGCGAGTTGAGGCTCACACCCAGCGGTCGCAGCCACGCTTTCCACAACGCAATTAAGTATTCCGTCTGCGCCACCGATTTTGCCCGCAAGCGATCCATGCCCGCTTCGAGCAAAAGCTCCACGCCAGGCTCGACGGCGGCGAGCGAAAGCAGAGTCGGCGTCCCCGCGAGAAAACGTTGAAGCCCGGGGCCCGGCTCGTAATCCGGTTTCATATCGAACTGCCCCTTCTGCCCGAACCATCCCCAAATCGGGCTGAGCAATTGCTCCTGCAAATCGCGCCGCACGTACAAGAATGCCGGAGCGCCCGGCCCGCCGTTGAGATATTTGTAAGTGCACCCCACGGCGAGATCGACATGGCAGGCGTTGAGGTCTACCGGCACGGCGCCAGCCGAGTGGCACAAATCCCACAGCGCCAACGCGCCGGCGCGATGCGCCGCGGCGGTGATGGCGGCCATGTCGTAAACGTATCCGCTTTTGAACGCGGTGTGCGTGAGCGTGACGAGCGCCGTGTCCGAGTTGAGAGCGGCAATCACCTCGGCGGCGGGAATGGTGAGGCCATCGGCGGCGCGCAGCCGTTCGAGGCGATAGTCCGCGCCTGCCAGTTTGATCGCGCCTTGAAGCATATAAAGATCGGTGGGGAAGTTGATCTCCTCGGTGACGACGGCGCGGCGGCCCGGGCGGGCGGCCAGCGCGGCCATGATCAGTTTGAATAAATTGACCGAGGTGGAATCGGCGACGATGACTTCATCGGCTTGCGCGCCGATCAACTGCGCGATCTTGCCGCCGATTCGTTGCGGCGCGTTGAACCAACCCTCGCCCCAACCGCGAATAAGCCGCCGCCCCCATTCGTGATCGATCACCAGTCGCAACCGTTCCGCCGCGCGCTTCGGCATGCGTCCCAGCGAATTGCCGTCGAGGTAGATCAAGTTCGGATCGTCAATGACGAATTCGTCGCGAAAATGCGCGAGGGGGTCGTGGTGGTCGAGGTCGTGCGCGTAGTTGGGATCAGTGAGCATTGTGTATGGGAGTGTGGGGGTGGGAGCGGCAAGTCATTCGGAGGACTCGACTGTGTATTCAGCGGGCTGTTCGCGCAGAGCGGCGGGACCACACCATGGATCGGGATCGGCCATCATCTTGACCAAGCCGCCGGCAATTTGCTCGTAGGTCTGGTAAAGCTCGGCGTGCAACTTTTGATCAATGTAACCGCATGCCAACGCAAAATCGAGCCAGACTTGCGTTTCGGCGGTCTCCGCATCAGCGTCGCTCAGCTTGCTCACAAAACTGGCAGCGTAACGGCGTTTACGCCACGCTTCGGCAATGTTAGCGCAGATGGAGCGCGACGAGCGGCGGATCTGATCCGTGAGTGAATATCGTTCCTCTTTCGGCCACGCCTTTGATGCTTCAAAAATCTTCATTGCCGTATCAAAGCCCAGTTTGAACACGCGCAAGTCTCGATGATGTTGAGCGAATGACATGATAGCCTCCTGTTTGCGTGTGGGGGTGTGGGAGTGGGAGAGTATGGGGGTATGGGAGTGTGGGAGTGCGATGGCAACTCCCATACCCCCACACTCCCATACTCAATAGCTCCCCATCCTCGTCCGCACCGCCCACAACTCTTCAAAAAAACGCGGTCGGAACTGGCGCTCGTCGAAGACGCGGTTACGCTCTTGCGTTTTGATGCCTGCTGTTTCCATCAAGTATTCGGAGCCCAGGAAGCCGGTGCCGGATTTGGTGCCGATCATTTTCTCCACCATGCTGATGTGCGCCAACCGCCAGAAACGGAAGAACTCGTCGAACTCCAGCAGGGCGTCGGCCACCGCGGCCAGATCAGCGTGAGGGTTGGGGACGTTGGCGGCGGTGAAGAGATCGTCGTATCTTTCGAGGCCGCGCAGCGCCATCGCTTTGCGCAATGCTTCGGGCAGAGTGGGCCGGTCGAGCCGCTCTCCTTGCTTGGGCGTGATCGGGCGCATGGCCAGTCGGTCGGAGCCGGAAAGAAATTTCCGGAAAGCCGGGTCGTCGCGCAAGCCGCACACAATTTCAATTTCGCGAAATTGATAGCTCTCGGTGCCGCTGGCGGGCGAAAGGCCGGTGTGAAGCGTCGTGCCGTCGCGCTCGCGCGTCATCGAACGGAAGCGCAGAAAATCCAGCGGTAACATAGTGGCCGGAATTTGTATCTGCTGCACCAACATGCGTTGGATGGGGAGGAGGCGGTTGAGCAAATGATGCGCCGCCCAAACGTCACCGCTCATCAACAGCGGCAGGGCGCGGTCAATGTGTTCCAGCATGACCTTGAACCACACTTCAAAGCACTGATGGACGACCACAAACATCATTTCGTCGGGGAT
>CAYYCF010000083.1:0-9327 GCA_964470235.1 uncultured Anaerolineales bacterium
GACGACTGCTGAGTCGTCCACCGTCCTTCGTCCGTCGTCACTCGTGCCATTTGTCATCTGATCGGCATGGCTTATTTCCCTCGCACGCCTTTTTTCCCGGCGCTATAATTTTCTCCGCGCTCCAAACCCAACTCACGGAAGGCTGATTCTACATGACACAACCCGGCACTGAAACCCACCCGCTTCGCGTCGCCATCATCGGCGCCGGGCCGGCGGCCTTTTACGCCGCCGACCATCTCTTCAAGCAGCCAGGCTTGGCGGCAGAAGTGGATATGTTTGACCGCTTGCCGACTCCGTTCGGCCTGGTGCGCGGCGGCGTCGCCCCCGACCACCAGAAGATCAAATCGGTCACCAAGAGCTACGACCAGATCGCGGCCAACCCGCGTTTTCGATTCTTCGGCAACGTTGAATTTGGCAAGCACGTGACGTTGTCCGATCTACGCGAACACTACCACCAAATTCTTTACGCTACCGGCGCACAGACCGATCGGCGCATGGGCATCCGCGGCGAAGACCTGGAAGGCAGTCATCCGGCCACCGAATTTGTGGCCTGGTACAACGGCCATCCCGATTATCACGGCTTGAAATTTGATCTCTCGCAAGAGTGCGTGGCGGTGGTGGGCATTGGCAACGTGGCGGTAGACGTGGCGCGCATTTTATGTTTGACGCCGGAAGAATTGGCCAAGACGGATATGGCCGATTATGCGCTCGAGGCGTTGAGCAAAAGCAAAGTCAAAGAAGTGTATCTGCTCGGGCGGCGCGGCCCGGCGCAGGCGGCCTTCACCAACCCCGAAGTCAAAGAAGTCGGCGAGTTGGCCGACGCCGATGCGGTGGTGCTGTCCGAAGAAGCAGAGTTGGACGAGTTGAGCCGCGCCGAACTGCAAAAGAGCAACGACCGCACGACCGTGAAAAAGGTTGAAATTTTGCAGGAGTACGCGCGGCGCGGGCCGGGCGGCAAAACGCGCAAGCTGTTCATCCGCTTTTTGGTCTCGCCCACCGAACTGATCGGCGACGACAATGGCCGCGTGTCGAAAATGAGGCTGGTGAAAAACGTGTTGTATGCCACTGACTCTGGAACCATCAGCCCGAAGGCCACCGATCAGTTCGAAGAATTGCAGGCCGGGTTGGTATTCCGTTCCGTCGGCTATCGCGGCGTGCCGCTGCCCGAGGTGCCATTCAATGATCGCTGGGGCGTGATCCTCAACGAAACCGGGCGCGTCCTTGATCCCGATTCGAAACAACACCGGGTCGGCGAATACGTGTCCGGCTGGATCAAACGCGGCCCCAGCGGCGTGATCGGCACAAACAAACAGGATTCGGTGGAGACCGTAGCCCGCATGTTGGAAGATTTGGCCGGGGGATCAATTCTGCAACCGGCGCGCGCCGACGCCGCCGGCGCCGAGAAGTTGGTGCGTGAGCGCCAGCCGCAGTATTTTTCTTACGCCGACTGGTTGAAGCTGGACGCAATGGAAATAGAAAAAGGCAAAGCCCTGGGCCGCCCGCGAGTCAAATTCACTTGCGTGTCAGATATGTTGAAGGCGCTTGGCCGTTAGTCTTCATGCAATTCCTGGCCGTTGACATCGGCACCGGCACGCAGGATGTTTTACTCTTTGACCCCGCGCTCGATCTTGAAAACGGCTTCAAACTCGTCGTGCCTTCGCCGACGATGATCGTCCATCGCAAAATCAAAGAGGCCACAGCGCGCGGCGACTCGGTATTGCTCACCGGCGTAATGATGGGCGGCGGCCCCAGCCAGTGGGCGGCGCGCGATCACGCCCGCGCCGGGTTTCCGTTGTACGCCACGCCCGCCGCCGCCCGCACCTTCAACGACGATCTCGATTACGCTCAAAAGGAAATGGGCGTCACGATCGTGAGCGACGAGGAAGCGCGCTCGCTCCGCGCCGCGACTCGCATCGAACTCAAAGACTTTGATCTGCCGGCGCTGTCCGCCGCCTTTGCAACCTTCGGTGTGCGGCTCGACCCGGATGCTGTCGGCGTGGCGGTATTCGATCACGGCGATTCGCCGCCCGATTATTCGGATCGCCAATTTCGATTTGACTACCTCGATCGGCGCATTCGCGCCGCCAACCGCCTCTCGGCCTTTGCCTACCTCGCCGCCCCTTCGACACTCCCCCCTTCGGGGGTCGCAGGGCAAGCTATCCCGTCGATCATGACTCGACTGCGCGCCGCTGCCGCTTCGTACAAAGGCTCGGCGCCGCTCGTCGTCATGGACACGGCCCCCGCCGCCGTGCTGGGCGCGACCTTTGATCCGGCTGTCGCCGCGCATCCCCGCGCCATCATTTGCAACGTGGGCAACTTTCACACGCTGGCCTTCCGCATGAGTCAGAACAGCATCGAAGGCGTCTTCGAGCATCACACCGGCGAGATCGATCGACCCAAGCTCGATTCGCTCATTGACCGTCTCGCCGACGGCACACTCCAACACGCCGATGTGTTCGACGACATGGGACACGGCGCGTTGATCTATTCGAGCGAGCCGCTTCCAAATCCGCCCGTCGTGGTCACCGGCCCGCGCCGTTCGCTCATGCGCGGCTCGCGCCATAACCCGTACTTCGCCGTCCCCTTCGGCGACATGATGATCGCCGGGTGTTTTGGGTTGCTGGCGGCAATGGCGGACCTCCTGCCCGATGACGCCATGCGCGAAGTGATTCGCGAGTCGCTGAGGGGAAAGATGGGCAAACCGCCGTGGGAGGCGCCGCTCCTTCTGCCGTGAGAGTGGGGGCGGAAAACAAAAGCGCACTGTGGAAACAGTGCGCTTCTTATTCATCATTATGCTCCTCCTCCTCTTCTGTCGGCAAAAACCACACCTTTGCCAGCCGCTGCGCTTCGGCGAGAAAAAACGCTCTCACTTCTTCCCACTTGACTGGCGGCAGCGTTTCAATTGGTCTCTGCGCCTCGGCGTTGCGAAAATCGTTCAGGTAAGGCATGACGATCATCGGGAAGTCACGGAAGCGACGATATGAATACTTCGCCTGCGCACGCTCAAACATCTCTTCCAATGAAAAGCGCTGGGCCAAGAAATACAAGTCGTAAAAATCTCGCCGTGCGCCTCGTCCGGCGATTGCGTCCAGTTTCATCGCTGCAATGTCGAGCAACCCCGCCACTTGCACGCCAAACAGATCGTCGCCCGATTCCAACATTTGGTAGCGATAAGAATAAAAGCCAACGTCGCGGCTGAAAATGGAAAGGGTCAAATCGCCAATCGTATCAGTGGCAACTTCAAGGTCGGGAAACGCTTGGCGTAAGCCCGACAAAATTTCAGCGCGCGTGCCGTCATCAACACTGTCTTTATCGGAGAAGAAGTCGAAATCTTGAGAAATGCGGTGGCCGAGCCGCAAAGCAAGCGCTGTGCCACCGCCCAAGTAAAAGCGGCGCGCGAATGAAAATGCGCCGATTTTTTCGAGCAACTGTCGTGTTTCGGGCGGCGTCGATTCCCAGTGGGGCGATTCTAGTGCGGCCACAAACGTTGGTACTCCGACTTGCGATGCTCCGTTACGCCGAGCACGTTCAACCAAAAATAGAAGCGTCGTCGGGGGATCAGCCACCATCCGGCAAAGCGCACCATCTCGGCCACTTGCGCCCTGGGGTAGCGGCGAAACAGCCAGCGCAGTTCGCGCCGCATCCCCCACGACAGCGTGCGCTCGATCACGGTGAAAGCGTCCTGCTCCGGGTCAACGTCTTCCAAGTTGTATTCCTGAAAGTAGGGGCGCAAACTGATCGGCACGCCGCGCGGAGTCAGTTCCAGCGGCGCAGCCTCTGAGCGAGCAGTCGAAGGGTCGGGGAGGGGGCTGTCACCGGTGGCGACTTTGAGGGGCGCTGCCATTTCCTTTTTTCCTTTTTGTTGACCCTTTGCCATTATATATCTTTTTCCGTGTAAAATACTCGCCTCGTCATCAAAAATATCCGTTCACGCGCGAAGCGGTTCAATCCGTTGTCAACAACCGCGCCAGACATGAAACATTTCCGCTAAATGACCGCCACTACCGCTTCCTTGACTTCCCGCGACGAGGGTCTGCGCGCGCTGGATTTGCGGCGCGACCTCGGCGGCATTGCCGCGCTAATGGAGTTGTGCTTTGGCGACACCCTCGATGGCGCGGGGTGGGGCGCGGTGCGCGAAATGCAGCGGCTGTCGCGCGCCGGCCCTTTGCTGTGGGTGATGGGAACGGTTGCCCCGGCGTGGCAATTGGGATTCGTGTGGACCGAAAACGGGCGCGTGATCGGCAACATCAGCACGCAACCCTCCGAACACGACCGCCGCACGTGGCTCATCGCCAACGTGGCCGTTCACCCCGACTATCGCCGCCGCCGCATGGCGCGCGCGCTCACCGAAGCGGCTATGCGTCTGGCGTTGGATAGCGGCGCGACTCAAATACTGCTTCAAGTGAATCAAAACAACACCGCCGCTCACCGCCTCTACGAAGCGCTCGGTTTTCATGCCCTGGGCGCGCACACGGCCTGGGAGCGCATGACAGGCTTTTGCCCACAGCCTGCGCCTACGCCAGAAATCGAAATTCGTCCGGCGCGCGCCGCCGAGTGGGAAGAGGTATTCGGGTTTGCCTGCCGCTATCGTCCCGAAGGTTTCGGCTGGTTGAAGCCTTTGCGTTCGGGCGACTGGCGCCCCTCGTTATCTCGCGCGCTCAATAATTTTTTCTCCGGCGCGCGCGAAGAGCATTGGCTGGCCGTGGAGCCGGTGAACAATCGAATCGTCGGGCTGGCAAAAATTGATACCGGCTTCAGTCAGTCGGATCAAATCTACGTTTTGATTCATCCCGACTGGGCGAGCCGCCTCGAACGGCCTTTGCTGGTCACCGCGCTTCGGCGGCTCGGCAATCGCCCGTGGGCAATCCGCATCGATCAGCCGGTGGGCGAAGCTGAAACTGCTTTGCAGGATTTGGGCTTCCGCCGTTTGCCAACGTTGGTGTGGATGGAAAAGCAATTGTGAGGCGCGGCAGATGCGCCACAGAGAGCGCGTCGGGGCAGAAAGTTTTTTTGACAACGGATGAAACGGATGAAAACGGATAGTTCTCTTTCTTTTTCTCTTTCTCTTCTTTTTGTATTCCTCCTCGCCGCCTGCGCCGCTCCTCAAACAACGCTCCCGCCGCCCAACGTCGTCACTAGCTCTGCGCCTGGCACGGGCGAGTCTCAGACTCGCCCCTACACGCCCACTCGCCCACACACCCAAACCCCCACACTCACCGTCCCCGCCCCTGCTCCCCTCCCCGATCCCTTGTGTTGCGCTCTCGGCCCGGTCGCCGACGGACTCAAACGCCCGACCTTCCTCACGCACGCCGGTGATGACCGGCTTTTCGTTCTGGAGCAACCCGGCCGGGTTCGAGTCATCGCTAACGGGCAATTGCTCGATACGCCGTTCCTCGACATCACCGCCGTTGTGAATGACTCGGCCAATGAACAGGGACTGCTTGGCTTGGCTTTTCATCCGGATTACGCGAACAACGGACAATTTTTTGTGAACTACACCGACACCAACGGCGTGGGCAACACCGTTGTGGCCCGTTACACCGTCTCCGCCGATCCGAATGTTGCCGATCCGGGTTCGGCAGAAATTCTTTTCACCCTTGAGCAGCCTTACAGAAACCACAACGGCGGCGGCATTGTCTTTGGCCAGGAGGGCTTGCTGTACGTCGGCATGGGCGACGGCGGCGGCCAGGGAGACCCTAACGGCAACGCGCAAAACCCGTATTCGTATTTGGGAAAACTGTTGAGGTTGGATTTGAACCAAGACCCCAACCAGCCCTTGATTTGGGCGATGGGTTTGCGCAACCCGTGGCGGTTTTCGTTTGATCGCGCTACCGGCGATCTTTACATCGGCGACGTGGGGCAGGGGGACTGGGAAGAAATAGATTTCGTTCCCGCGCCACTGGCGGGCGCGCCGAACTTCGGCTGGAACGCGCTGGAAGGCACGCACCAATATCAAGGCGCGCGCCCAGGCGACGTGTTCACCGCGCCCGTCGCCGAGTATTCGCACGGCGAAGGATGCTCCGTCACCGGCGGCTACGTGTATCGCGGCGCGGCTCTGCCGGAACTGGCCGGCAATTATTTCTTTGGCGATTATTGTTCGGGAACGATCTGGAGTCTCACGCCAACGGGATCAGGCGGATGGGAGCGCAACGTCTTTATGGAGACCGGCTTCAACATCAGCTCCTTCGGCGAGGACGTGAACGGCGAGTTGTACGTGATCGATCATGGCGGAGTGGTGTACGGGTTGGTGAGGAAGTAGCTACCAGCCTTGAATGGTGAAGCATCCTGAGCGGAGTTCCGAGTGTTCTTCTCGGAACGCAGTCGAAGGATGCGGTGAGCGCGCGAGAGCCGCATCCTTCAACTGCGCGGCGGAACTGCACCGCCGCTTCGTTCAGGATGCTTGGCAGTTACGTGAGGAAGTGAATTACTCTGGGGGCCGCTTTTTGAGTTCAAGCAGAGCTTCGAGTTCGGGGATGACGAGCAAGTCTTTTTGACGACCCGCGGTTTGCTTGGCTTGTATAAGGGCGTCGAGGGAAAGGACTCGCACACGCATTCCGAATAATTCTGCGACTTCGGAATGCTCGGCCACGCGCGAGTATTCACCCAGTGGCGCCACTTCGCCCAACAGATCGAGCGCGCCCAGATCGGTGTCAAGAGTGAAATTCAATCCTGCAAGCACAGTCCGCGAGTCGAGTTGAAAGGGAATGCCTTTGGGCGCGTCGCGCAAAGTTGGGTGAGCGTTTGCCAACGCGCGGCATAATCGTTCAACATTTGCCGGGGAGCGGTCGTAACATACGTCGAGATCGTACGTCAGATAAGCGGAGCCATGTATAGTCGCCGCAAGCCCGCCAATAACGACAAATTCAACTTCGGTGCCGTTGAGTAAAGCAATAGTTCGCTGGAAGTTTGTCTCGCTCATGGTGATTGAGCCTGCCGTTTGCGCCACGCTCTAACTTCAGCCTTCAGCGCAGTGACGGAATCTAGCACTTGTTGCGCTTGCTGAATCCTTTCCGTCGGGGACAGGCGCAAATTCTTGACAAGCAGAGTAATGTCAACGCCAAAAGCTATCGCGCGCTCAACTGCGGAAGCCGGTGAAGGATCGTGAACGGGGTGTTCAGGGTTCGCAGTCATGTGGCAGAATCTCTACAATCCGCTCCTCTGCTTGAGCGCCCCATCGAGAAAATCCTGAATATCCCCATCCAGCACTTGCTTCAACTTCACCGTGCGCAGTCCGGTGCGGTGGTCGTGCGCGCCCTTCTCTTTCGTGTTCTTCATATACGAGCGCACCAGCCCGCCGGGCGGCGTTGACTGCGACTCCGTTTCGTCGGACTCAAGATAGACCTTCGTCCGCAGAATGCGCGCGGCCTCGGCGGCGAGATCGTCGGGGGGCAGGTTGCTGGCCAGGGTCAAGTGGCGGTTGGCATCCGGATAATGCACCGTCACCTGAGTCGTGAGGCGCGGCAGAAGCAGGCCGCTGCGATTCGACGGCTTCACGGTCACTTGTAAATCCCCAGGCGTCGGCGGCAAATCCTCATCGCTCAATTCGGGCAAGGCCAACACGCTGGCCGAAAGTCTTTGCGGAGTTTCTTGCCCGTCCAGTTTTACGTTTTGCGCCAGACGATGGATGCCGCTTTCGCCTTGCAGTAAACCGTACGCGCCAAAGCCGCTGATGGCGAGCGTGATCGTGAGCGCGCGGCTCTCCGGCGTTTGATCTTCGCCCAGCACGCTGGCCATCAGGCCGCGCCGCCGCGCCCAACCCAGATACATTTTCGACAGCGCGCCCGCCCACTGCCGCGCCGCCGTGTTCTTGGATTTGATTTCAACCTGCACGTACGCGCCGCACGTGTCGTGCGGCCCGCTGAGCCACGAGGTGAATTCGACGCGCGGCAGTTCGTTCAGCAAAAATTTGTAGGGCCGCAGAGCGTCGTTGACGTGCGCCGTCGGCGACGTGACGTGCCGAGTCAACGCGTCCAACGCCGCGCGCAGGCCCGTCAGCAAATCTACCGTGCTGCTGGCGCGTTGATAAGCGTCGAGCTTGCGGCGCGCGGCGGCCTGGTCGCTCCAAAAATTCACGTCGGCGATTTCGGCCAGGATGGTGTTGCGCTCGGCTTGCGCGGCGGCAAGATCGTGCAGTTCTTCCAACGCCTCCACGCGCGCGGCCAACACCGGAAGAGCCTCGCGAATTTCGTCGTAAAGACGCTCCGGCGGCGCGTCGCGGCCCGGCAGGATTTCCACGTAGAGACGTTCCGCCGGAACGTCTTGGCCAATCGGAGGGATGTACGCCGACAGGACTCGTCCGTGCCGGACGTGCAGGCGGATTCCGCCGCCGGCCGCGCCGGCGGGCAGGGCGTTGATCTCGCGCGCCAGCGGATAGGTGATCGTTTTCTCGATCTGCCGTTTGAGGTAACGCGCGCCGTAACGCGGGCTGTAGCCGAGCGCCACCACTTGCTCGATCACTTCGTCGGCGATGTCCACTTCGAATTGGCGGCGGATGAGTCCCTGCCGCTGGAGCAAGTCGCCGATCTCGCGGCGGGCGATGTCGGCCATCACGGCGCGGGTGAGGGGGCGGAAGATGCACACCGCGTCAATGCGGTTCACGAATTCGGGCGTGAAGTATTGTTCGCTTTCCGAAAGCACGCGCTTTTCGCGCGCTTCCGCCGATTCGCCGGCGCTGAAGCCCAGCCGTTCCTGCTGCATCATCCGCGCGCCGAAGTTGGAGGTGAGAATGATGATCGAGTTGCGCAGGTTCACCGTTTCGTCATTGCCGTTTATCAGCAAGCCTTCGTCGAACAACTGCAAGAAACGCTGATAGATCAACGGGTGCGCTTTTTCAAATTCGTCCAACACGATGACGGAGAACAGCCGCCCGGCGAGACGGTTGGTGAGCTGCCCGCGCCGCCCGATCGGGTCGCGGCCATAAGGATTGCCGAACAATTCGGTAGCCTGATGCCAGTGGGCGTAATCGGCCATGTTGAAGCGCACCAGCCGTTCGCGCGTGCCGTACAGATATTCGGCCAGCGCGCGCGCCAGTTCGGTCTTGCCCACGCCGGTCGGGCCGAGGAAGAGGAACACGCCCATAGGCCGCAGAGGGTTGTTGACGCGCGCTCTCAACAGACTCAAGGCTTGCACCACGGCTTCCACCGCTTGCTCCTGCGCCAGCACGCGCCCTTTGAAGTAACGCAGAACTTCCTCTTCGTTGAACGGCACCGAGTCGTCAAGCAACATGCGCGGCAGGCCGCTCTGTTCGCCGAAGCGCCGGATCACATCTTCGGACGTGAGTTGCGTGCCGCCGCCCGTTTTGGTGACGGCCAGCGAATCGCGCAGCAG
>CAYYCF010000084.1:0-6296 GCA_964470235.1 uncultured Anaerolineales bacterium
CTGTGGATTAAAAATCGGCGGCTATGCACGCCGCCGATTGATCCGCAACTTGTAGAGGCGCTCCGGTGGAGCGTCTCAGGGGCGCTTTCGGTGCGCGCCGCAATCGCACCCGCCGCCTTCGTGTTTGCCGCACGGCTTCGCGGATTTTTGCGCCAGGGCTTCGAGTTCGTCCAGCGGCTGAATGTCATCCTTGGCGAATTCGTGGCGCAGGTCGTCAATGTACACAAACACCGTTTCCTTCAACGGGTTCACGTCAAACACCTTGCCCTCGCCTTTGGGCGTAGACACGCGCTTGCCCCGCTTGGGCAAAGTCTTGCGCGCGGCGGCGTATTGCTCATACTCATACACCAGACAACAACGCAACCGCCCGCACATGCCGGTAATTTCTTCCGGGTTGAGCGAAATGCCCTGCTCTTTGGCCATCTTGATCGAGATCGGGCTGAACTCGGTGAGGAACGTAGAACAGCACCGGCTCTCCAGCCCGCACGCGCCCGCCCCGCCGATCAACTTCGCCACGTCGCGCGGGCCGATCTGCCGCAGTTCGACGCGCGTGGCCGGGTACAGCTTCTGCATGTCGGCCAGCAGAGACTTGGTGTCAATCTTCTCGTCTCTTTCTTTGTCTTCGCCGCTGGCCCCCATAAAAAACGACAGCCGACTGCCGTCGTAGTTGTACTCCGCTTTGACGACCTTAATAGCCAGCCGCAGTTGCGCCGCCCGTTCGCGGCAATTGATCATGGCCTCAAGTTCTTTGGCTTGCCATTGTTTCTGTATCATCAATTCGCGCGGCGTGGCAATGCGCTCGATTGACTTGTAGCCGCCTTCGGGCGGCGCCGGATTTTCGACGAACTTCACCACTTCGCCCATTTGCGACCCGCGCTGAGTCTCCACAACCACGCGGTCGCCGACTTTGAGTTCGGGGAAGTACGACGAATCGAAGTGATACAGTTTGCCGACCCGGAAAAAGCGCACGCCGATGACGGTGAGGGTGGACTCTAAAGCAGCCGACATGGATTATTCAATCATCTCGATCTGAATCAATTTTTGATTCTTGCTCAACGTCTGCACGCTGATCTTCGCGGCAATATCCTGGGCAATCATCACCAGCGCTTTGGCCGCCGCCGAGTCGGGGTGCGAAACGACAATCGGCGTCCCGGAGTCGCCGCCCACGCGGACAAGGGGATCAATCGGAATCTCGCCGATAAACGGCACGCCGGTATTAGCCGCCAGCACTTTGCCGCCGCCGCGTCCGAACAGGTCCATGTGCGATCCATCCGGCATCGCCAGATAACTCATGTTTTCGATCACACCGAACACCGGCACTTCCATTTGGCGGAACATATTGAGGCCGCGCAGAGCGTCGGCCTGCGACACTTCTTGCGGCATGGTGACAATCACGCCGCCCGTCAGCGGCACGGATTGCGCCAACGACAACTGCGCGTCGCCGGTGCCGGGCGGCAGGTCGACAACCAAGTAATCCAGATCGCCCCACTCCACGTCGCTGAGAAATTGCCGGATCGCGGAATGCAGCATGGGCCCGCGCCAAACGAGCGCCTGTTCAGGCTTTACCAAAAAACCCATGGACATGAGTTTGACGCCGTGCGCGAAGGCCGGCGCCATCTTCGGTTGGCCGTTGACCTGAATGGGCGACGGCATGCCGCGCGCGCCGAGCATGATGTTGGCGTTGGGGCCGTAAATATCGGCGTCCAGCAAACCCACGCTCGCGCCCGACTGCGCCAACGCTACGGCCACGTTCACGGCCACCGTGGACTTGCCCACGCCGCCCTTGCCCGAGGCCACCGCCACCGTGTTCTTCACCGAAAGTGCCAACTGGCCGATGATGCGGTTGTCCACCGGCACGTTCGATCCCCATTTGACGTTGACCGATTTGACGCCGGGGATTTTCGATAGCGCGTTGCGAATGTCACGCTCCATCACGCCTTTGAGCGGGCAGGCGGGAGTCGTGAGCATCACCGTGAATTCAACGCCGCCATCCGCGATCTTGAGATCGCGAATCATGTTCAGGGTGACCAGGTCTTTATGAAGTTCAGGCTCTTGGACAGCGCCAAGAGCCTTCATTACTACGTCGGCGTTTAGTGCGCCGTTATTATTTGTCATGTGTGGGAACCTATGCCGATTTCCTTTTTGATTTACGTTTCGGCGGCAGTTGGACTGCCGCCGCGCCCGCAGTGCAACTGCGGCGCGAACCGTAAATCGATTTGGAATTTGCTCTAACCCGCAGGCGCAGCCGATTCTTGCTTGGCCGCCTTCCTCGCCGCCTTCTTCGCTTCCTCTTCGGCGCGCGCTTTTTCTTCGGCGGCGTAATCGGTGGGGCGGATACCGGCGTAATAACTCACTGGCTTCGAAAGCTTTTCCTTGTCGTAAACGTGCGCCGTCGTGCGGTCGTACGATGCGATTTCATAGTCGTGATCCATTTTGATCGCGTCAAACGGGCAATACTCGGCGCAGTAACCGCAGTTCATGCAGATGTCGGTGTCAATGTAAAACTCTTTCGGCGCCGGCACCGGGCGTTTGGTCACCGGGTCTTCGGTGCGCTCGATCCAGATACACTGCGGCGGGCACACTTTGGCGCAGATGCCGCATGAGGTGCACCGGTCATCGTGCGTCCCGTCCGGCTTAACTTCGTAGAGCAAAAACGGCAGGTAACGAAAACGCTCCGCCGATGCCAGACTCTCTTCGGGATACTGAATGGTAAACAGCCCTTTGCCCTTCGGCGACTGCCGGTACGACAATTTTTCTTCGTCAATGTAACGCTTGCTGATCCAGCGGACGTCGTCCGTGTAGGTTGCCACGAAATGCTTCATGGTTACCCACAACCCTTTTACAATGCCAAGACCGTACATAGTTCACTCCTCAACGAAGTTCCTTCATTTCCCTGAGTTCCTTTCTTTCCGGGAGCACGGGGAAATGAAGGAACTCAAGGAACTTTAGCGATCCGTCTCGCCCAAAACAATATCAATGCTTCCCAGAATGACCACCACATCGGCCACTTTGAGGCCTTTGCACATCTCGCCCAGCACCGTCAAATTGATGAACGAGGGAGCGCGCACGTGATAGCGATAGGGATTCGATTTGCCGTTGGAGATGACGTAGAAGCCGAGTTCGCCCTTCGGCCCTTCCACCCGCCCGTACGATTCACCCGCCGGGACGCGGACGTTGTATTGCGGCTTCCCGGCCAGCGTGTCGCCGCCCGCCGGCATGTCGCGCAAAACCTGCTGACAAATCTTCACGCTCTCGCGCATTTCGTCCATGCGGATGAGATAGCGGTCGTATACGTCGCCGTTCGGGCGCGTGCAGACGTTGAAGTCGAAGCGGTCGTAAATGCTGTACGGCTCGGCGCGGCGCACGTCGTACGGCACGCCCGAGGCCCGCAACAACGGGCCGCAGGTGCTGTAGGCAATCGCCTGCTCCGGCGGCAGAACCCCTACGCCAATGCCCCGCGAGCGGATAATCTCGTTTTCGGTCAGATACAGATCGAGATCGTCAATGGCCTTCGGCAGGCGATTGAACACCATATCGTTAAGATATTCCATAGTGTTCTCGTCGCGCAGTTTCTCCGGCAAGTCGCGCGACACGCCGCCGAAGCGCATGTAGTTGCACATCATGCGCGAACCGGCGGTGGCCTCGAAGAAATCCAAAATCAACTCGCGCTCGCGGATAGCGTACAGCGCGGGCGTGAAGAACGCGCCCAAATCGTTGAGCAAAAAGCCGACCGCCCACATATGGTTGCAAATTCGCGTTAACTCCACCATCAGCACGCGAATGTATTCGGCCCGCTCCGGCACTTTCACTTTCATCAACTTCTCGACGGCCAGCGCGTAACCGAGATTGTTGGACATCGAGCTAATGTAGTCCAGCCGATCGGTGAACGGCATGTTGTGCAGCCAAGTGTTCCGCTCGCCGATCTTTTCGTGGTTGCGGTGCAAGTAGCCCATCACCGGATGCAGTTCCACAATCGTTTCACCGTCCAGCGTCAACACCATGCGGAACACGCCGTGCGTGGAGGGATGCTGCGGGCCCAGGTTCACCACCACTTTATCGGTGTGCAAGTGCCGGCCGTTGCCCCGCTCCAACTTGGACAAATCGGGGTATTGCGCCGCGTCGGCTTGCGACACCCAGCCCTCCGGCGTGAAGCCGTCGGGGTAAGCGACGTTGTGGCTGAAGGGGTTGTTCTGTTCTGCGCGGACGAAGTCTCCGCCCGGCCAGCGCGACTCGAAAGGCTTGGTCTCGCCCTCGAAATACGCTTCCTTCCAATCCTTCCGCAAAGGATAGCCCGCGAACCCTTCCCACATCAAAATGCGTTTGAGGTTCGGGTGTCCGGCGAAGCGGATGCCGTACATATCGTACACTTCGCGCTCTTGAAAATCTGCGCCAGGGTAAACGGAAACGAGCGACGGCACAACCGGGTCTTCGCGAGGCGCTTGCACTTTGAGCAACAGCGCCGGGCCGCCGGACATATTGTAAACATGGTACACGGCCTCGAGCTTGTTATCGGCAATGTAATCCGCCGCCGTGACCGACGACAGGTAGTTGTAACCCATCTCGTCGCGCAGTGCGGTGGCGACTTCGATCAGTTTGTCGGCCGAGACGATGTAACCGGAATACCCCGCGCGCGCGTCCGGCGTCACCGCGCCGGGGAACCGCGCCTCGAGCATTCCAACGGGAGCTTCTATAGTGGGAGCAGTCATGAATAATACCTTTCTCTCATTCAGCCGTTTTCTCAGTTTGTAGTTGCGCCGTTCGACGGAACAACGGCGCTTGGCGCGGATCGATCAGATCAGGACCAAGAATCGGCACCGGGATGGCCTCACTGGTTCCCTTTTGATACCACGGCACGTTCAACACCGATTGCTTGTCAATCTTCTCTTGCAGTTTGATCAATCCGTTCAGCAGTGCCTGGGGTGTAGGCGGGCAACCTGGAACGTACACGTCCACCGGCAAAAACTTATCCATGCCCGACACCACGTTGTAGCCTTCTTTGAACGGCCCGCCGCCCGAAGCGCACGCGCCCATCGCCAGAACGTATTTCGGCTCCGGCATTTGGTTGTACAAGCGCACAATCACCGGCACCATTTTCTTCGTCACCGTACCGGAGACGATCATCAGGTCGCTCTGGCGCGGGCTGGGGCGCATCACTTCCATGCCGAAGCGCGCCAGGTCGTAGCGGCTGGCGGCAGTGCAGATCATTTCGATGCCACAACACGCCAGGCCGAACATCATCGGCCAGATCGAAGATCGCCGGCCCCAGTTATAGAGCTTGTCAATGGACGTGACGATCACGTTGTTCTGCATCTCGTCGGGGACCGGGAAGTTAGGGTTTTGCAGTGTATCCGTCATAAAGAGTTGATCTCCTCGAACCAATCAGAGTAGTAGACGCGGGGGAAAATTGATTCTATGGCACGCGCTTGATCTCCGGCATTTGCTCAAAGTGATGGTCAAACGAAAAGATGGGCTGGGCCAGCCGCCGGGCCAGCACAAACAGCCCGCAATCCACGAATGACCATTCCTTGTCGGCGTGCTTCTGAAAGATGGCCCACGTTTCCGACTCGTCGTCGGGTGTGAGGGGTGTCCACTGATACAGGGCCAGGTTACGCAGTTTGCGCCCGGTCTCAATAGCCGTGCTCGCGCCCATGCGCGCCTTGATCAACGTCATAGACTCGCTGAAAACCGAATCGGTGATGATTGCCGCGCCGCCGCCCTTCACCCATTCTGTGAAGAATCGGGCGGCTACTGCGTAGTTTACGTCGACGCGGTTGACGGTTGCGAAGATCGCGCCGGTGTCGAGTATCAGCCGTCTCATGCCGGTTTCCCGTTGCCGCCTGCGCCGTACAAGTACAGGTCGGGGTATTCGCTAACCGGCTTGCCCTCAATCAGGGGCAAGGTATCTTCACCGATCCCGATGATGCTCAGCGCCTCGGCAATCACCGCCGGGTCGGGAGTTTCCAACTCCTGGGGCGCGCCGCGCGCCCGGCGGTTGGCTCGGGTGGCCAGCCGTTCGTATTCGGCAATCAGCCGCTCGAATTCGGGCACGTCAATCACGACGGCGATCCGGCGGCCTTCGGTGTCAGTCAAGTAACGCTCATGGAGTTCTAGCATCTTTGCGCCTCCTGCCCCGAACAACGGGGCGTCTGTATTCTCATTCCCTCGTCACCGACACGCCCGCCGAACGAAACAGCAGGTCAGCCGGTGTCAGTCTTGCGGTCAGCGTGCAACTTGCCATCAAGCCGCTCCTCGTACCATTCTTGATAGATTGCGGTCAACAAATCATCGTTCACCAA
>CAYYCF010000084.1:6396-9301 GCA_964470235.1 uncultured Anaerolineales bacterium
GCCGCTCCTCGTACCATTCTTGATAGATTGCGGTCAACAAATCATCGTTCACCAAGCTCGGGTCGTCGGCAAACTCCGGCAGCGCCGTCGCCCACTCAAAAATCTGCTGTAAGGTTACGCTCTTCAAATCTGCGTCGGGGTGGGCGGCAATCAAATGTTTCGCAAGCTCGTACGTGCCGTCCCAATAAAGCGCGCTCATGCCTCAAAAACCGTTTCTGTCAAGAATTCCAAACCGGCCAACACTTCCGAGCGCACCGTTTCGCCCTCGCCGTAGCGGCCAAGCATTTCAAACTTGCCTTCTCTCAGCGCAAACACTTCGATGATCGCGGAGTCTGGGTACACCAGCCAATATTCTCGCACGCCGTATTTTGCGTAGTTTGCCAATTTTTCTTTGCGATCGATGCTCCGCGAAGATCGAGAGACTATCTCCACCACGAGATCGGGAGGGCCAGTCACGTCGTCCTTCGTCATTTTCGCCCGGCTCTCATTAGCCACAAACAGTATATCGGGCTGATACGCAAGATCGTCAGCCAGATAAACGTCAACGGGCGCAAATAAAACTTGGCCCAGCTTCCTTTCAGTTACAAAGCTATCCAGTTTCCGAAACACGCCGCGCGAAGCCAGTTGATGAGCAAGTGTCGGTGCTGGCATATCTTCTATCTCCCGCAACACTCCTTCCACCAACTCATACCGCTTGCCGTCGTCAGGCATGGCGCGATACTCGGCGTAGGTCATGCGCTTAGTTTTTTCTTGAGGAGGCGTGATTGCTATTGCCATCTTTCGTATCCGTTCACATCCGTTTCACGCGGAGCGGTTGACGAGTATGTCCGTGTCAATCTGCGCTCTCTGCAAACGCCCGGAAAAATCAACGTAGATTGACTTCCATTCGGTAAACACATCCAGCCCGGCCTGCCCGGCCTCGCGGTGGCCGTTGCCCGTGCCGCGCGTGCCGCCAAACGGGAATTGAATCTCCGCGCCGGTCGTCCCGTGATTCACGTACACAATGCCCGTCGCCAGATCGCGCATGGCGGCGAAAGCCATGCTCACGTTCTCCGTGAAAATAGAAGACGACAGCCCGTAAGCCGAATCGTTGTTGACTTTGACGGCCTCTTCGAGCGAACCGACTTCAATCATCGAAAGCACCGGCCCGAAAATTTCTTCCTGCGCCACTCTCATCTTCGGCGTCACGCCGTCAAGCAACGTCGGCTCGTAAAAGAAACCCTTGCCGCCGTCTCCGTAAATTTTACCGCCGATCAGCACCTTGGCCCCTTCGGCTTGCCCGATGCCGACGTATTCGTGAACTTTGTCGCGCGCCGCTTTGTTGATCAGCGGGCCGACGTCGGTTGTTTCCAGCAGTCCATCGCCGAGCCGCAGTTTCTTTGTGCGCTCGACCAACGCTTCTTTGAGTTTCGGCGCAATGCCCTTCTGCACAATCAACCGCGAACACGCCGTGCAGCGCTGTCCGGTCGTGCCAAAGGCCGACCACAGAATCGCGTCAACGGCCAGATCAAAGTTGGCGTCGTCCAACACGGTGATGGCATTCTTGCCGCCCATTTCGAGCGCCACCTTCTTGCCCAGCTGGCCCGCTTCGCCGGCAATGGTCGTGCCGGTTTGGGTCGAGCCGGTGAATGAGATGGCGCGCACCTTCGGATGACGCACCAGCGCCTGCCCGGCTTCGATGCCGGGCGCGGTGATCACGTTCATCACACCCGGCGGCAATCCGGCCTCCTCGAAAACTTTTACAAATTCAATGCCAAGTATCGGGGTTTCGGGCGAGGGCTTGTAGACAATGGTGTTTCCGGTGATGAGGGCGGGGAAAATTTTCCACGAGGGCACGGCAATGGGAAAATTCCACGGCGTGATGATGGCGCACACACCCATCGGCTCGCGCACCGCCATGCCGAACTTATTCGGCAATTCGACCGGCGCAGTGTAGCCCAGCAGGCGCCGCCCCTCCCCCGCCATGTAAAAAGCCATGTCAATGGCTTCTTGCACGTCGCCGCGCGCCTCGGAGATCACTTTGCCCATCTCGCGCGTGAGCAACTGCGAAAGTTCCTCTTTTCGATCCTTGAGAATCTGCGCGACTCGGTAAAGTATCTCGCCGCGACGCGGCGCGGGAGTGAGCCGCCACGAGTCAAACGCCCGGGCGGCCGACTCAACGGCCGCCTCCACATCGGCGGCTTCCGCCCGGGCAACCTGGCCGACGACTTCTTCATTTGCAGGATTGATACTTGCAAACGTCGCGTTGCCCGATCCATTCACCCATTGGCCGCCGATGTAATTTTGATACACCACCAAATTCTACCTCACAACACAATTTCGTGCTAAACTCTCCACCGTGCAAAACAAACGGCAGCAGATCGTCGAAATACTGAAAGAGCGCGGATGCGCCACCGTGGAAGAGTTGAGCAAAGAACTCGGCATCACCACCGTGACGGTGCGCCATCATCTCGACGTGTTGCGCGCCGAAGGATTGGTGAGCGAACCGGTGGTGCGTCACCGCGCCACTTCCGGGCGGCCACAACATACGTACGGCCTCACCTCAAAAGCCGGAGACCTCTTTCCGAAAAATTACAACGGACTCGCCGCGCAAATTCTCGACGAAGTGAAGGCTCGCTATGATGCGCGCGCCGTCAACGTGATCTTTGAAGGAGTGGTCCGCCGCCTGCTCGCCGAAGCCCCCCGCCCGGCCGCGCACGAAACCCTGGAACAGAAACTGGATCGCATCGTGGGATTCTTGAATCAAAAGGGATACCTCGCCCGGTGGGGACAGGGCGACGATGGCATTTTGGTGCACACTTGCAACTGTCCCTACGAAGGCCTGGCCGATTCTCACCCCGAACTGTGCATTGTGGATTTGACGTTGATCGCCGCCCTCACCGGCCTCACGCCCGACCGCGTGAGC
>CAYYCF010000085.1:0-6311 GCA_964470235.1 uncultured Anaerolineales bacterium
TGGCCGAATACTTCCGCGATCAGGGCAAGGACGTTTTGCTTTTCATTGACAACATCTTCCGCTTCGTGATGAGCGGCTCGGAAGTGTCGGCCCTGCTCGGACGCATGCCGTCGGCGGTGGGGTATCAGCCGTCGCTGGCTACCGAAATGGGCGAACTGCAAGAGCGCATCACGTCCACCAAACGCGGATCGATCACTTCGATGCAGGCCGTGTACGTCCCGGCCGACGATTACTCCGACCCCGCGCCGGTAGCCACCTTCACTCACTTGGACGCCACCATTGCGCTTGAACGCGCCATTGCCGCCCGCGGCATCTTCCCGGCGGTGGACCCGCTCACTTCCACCTCGCGCGCGCTCGATCCGCTGGTGATCGGCGACGAGCATTACCGCACCGCGCGCGAAGTGAAGCAAGTGTTGCAGAAATACAAAGACTTGCAAGACATCATCGCCATTCTGGGCGTGGACGAACTTTCGGAAGACGATAAACTGCTGGTGTCGCGCGCCCGCAAGATCGAGCGCTTCTTCTCGCAGCCGTTCTTTGTGGCCGAGCGCTTCACCGGCACCGGCGGCGCGTACGTCCCGATGAAAGAAACGGTGCGCTCCTTCCGCGAGATTCTCGACGGCAAGCACGACGAACTTTCGGAGCCAGCCTTCATGTTCGTCGGCACCATTGACGATGCGGTGGCGAAGGGGAAGACGTTGGTGTAATAAGTAAACAGGGAACAGGTAAACAAGTAAACAAGTAAACATGGAAACAGGGAACAGGTAAACAAGTAAACAAGTAAACATGGAAACAGGGAACAGGTAAACAAGTAAACAAGTAAACATGGAAACAGGTGAAACGTGTGTACTTGTTTACCTGTCTACTTGTTTACCTGTCTACTTGTATACTTGCGCACGGGATTTGATCCATGCCCATTCGTTGCGAGATCGTCACTCAAGAAAGAATCGTCTACGCCGATGACGTGGATATGGTCGTCGCGCCCGGGCGGGACGGCGTGCTGGGCATTTTGCCGCACCACGCGCCACTGCTCACCACGCTTCAGTTCGGCGAGTTGCTCGTCCGCAAGGGCGGGCAGGAGCAATCGTTCGCTATCGGCGGCGGCGTGCTCGAAGTGCGCCCCGAGAAAGTGACCATCTTGGCCGACGCCGCCGAAATGGCCGACGAGATCGATCTGGCCCGCGCCGGAGAAGCCCGCAAACGCGCCGAGGAATTGTTGTTGCAAGGTCTGCCGCCAGGCTCGGATCGCTTCGCCGAAATCGAGAACGCCCTCAAACGCTCCACGTTGCGCCTGAAGGTCGGGCAGAAGAAGCGGCGCTCCGGCGCTCCACCGCCTATGGACATGGGACACTAAAAGACGTTATCTGCGCGCACTATTTACCGCAAAGTTCGCCGGGATCGCAGAGAGAAAACTAAGAAACTTTGCGCTCTCCGCGCTCTCTGCGGTGAAGATTCCTAATGGCCCTTTTTTCAAAAGAGATCGGCATTGACCTCGGCACGGTGAACGTGCTGTGCTACGAAGGCGGCGAGATTGTTTTGCACGAGCCGTCTATCGTCGCGATTCAAGTGGACGAGCAGAAGATCGTCGCCGTCGGTCAGGAAGCCAAAGAAATGCAAGGCCGCACACCCGAGTCGATTGAGGTGATGCGGCCTTTGCGCGAAGGCGTGATTGCCGATTACGAAGTGACGGAGCGTATGCTCTATTACTTCATTCAAAAGATTTGCGGCCCCCTGCGGTTGTTCAAACCGCGCGTGATGGTCAGCGTGCCTTTCGGCGTCACCAGCGTCGAAAGCCGCGCCGTGCATCAAGCCGCGCTGCAAGCCGGGAGCCGCGAAGCGTACCTGGTGCAAGAGCCGTTAGCCGCCGCGCTCGGCGCCGGCCTGCCCATCGGCACCCCGACCGGAAATTTGATTGTTGACCTCGGCGGCGGCGTGAGCGAAGCCGCTCTATTGGCCATGAACGGCATCGTCGCCGCCAACTCGGTGCGCGTGGGCGGCATGCGCCTGGACGAGGCGCTCGTCGCTTACATCCGCAAGAAGTACGGCGTGATCATCGGCGAACCGACCTCGGAAGAGATCAAATTGGGAATCGGCGCGGCCCTGCCGTTGGACGAGGAGTTGACGATGGACGTGCAAGGCCGGGATCAAGTGACCGGTTTGCCGCGCATGATCACCCTCACCAGCAGTGAAACCGCGGAGGCCTTGGCCGATCCGCTGTCGCAGATCATCAGCATGGTCAAAGCCGTGTTGGAGAAAACGCCGCCCGAATTGATTTCAGACACGATTGATCGCGGCATGGTGCTGTGCGGCGGCGGGGCGCTTTTGCGCGGGATGGATAAACTGCTGACGAAAGAAACCGGCGTGCCGGCCTATTTGGCCGATAACCCATTGGCGTGCGTAGCCATTGGTTGCGGCAAAGCGTTGGACATGTACGAAATGCTGAAGCCCTCGTTGTTGAGGGTATAACAACAGAAAAGGGCGACCACATACGAGTCGCCCTGTTGTTGTTCGGTGCTCTTCTACTCCGAAGATTTCAAGCTTTCGTAATCCATTTCCTCTTTTCGCCGCACTCGCAAGACACGTACCCGTTTGAGACCATCTTCAACTTCATAGGCAATGCGCCAGTGAGTCGCTAACCAGATGCGAAAAATATTCGGCTTGCCTCGTAGTTCCTTTGCGCGCGGCGGACGGGGGTCTTCCGCCAATCCACCGATCAACTCTCTGGCTTGAGCCCGAACGTGACCGGCCAGAGACTTGATTTCACTCTGCGCTGGCCGGGAGACCTCAATTCGGTAATTCACCGTGAGCCTCAGCTTTGTCAAGCTCGGTCTCGAAATCTTCCCAACTCATCCAATGTTCTGGCTTGTCGCCGTATTCTTGCAATACGGCCAGCGCCTCGATCAATAGCATTTCATCGCCTTCGGGGTCCTCCGGCCCTTCTTGCTCCCAATCGTCGAGAATGGAGCGAACCGGAGTGCGTAGTAAACGGATCAATTCCTCTCTCACTACGCGGCGAATGAGACTTTCGAGATCAGCAGAGCTGAGTGAAAAAACGGGTTCAGGCAGGTTTGTGCTCATATGTAATGCGACCTTTCGCTAATGACGACCATTGCGGAATCGAGGATCGGCCACAGCAGGTTACCCTGCCTCAAGATAAAACGTCATCCTCTGCAAATGCGTCACTGGATCAATGTACTGCACCCGCACCTCCTTTGGCACGGTGAGGTTGATCGGCGCGTAGTTTAGAATCCCTTTGATCCCCGAATCAACTAATTGAGTCGCAACCGCTTGCGCCTGTTCGGCCGGCACCGCCAGCATCGCCACTTTTAGCCCCCGCGCGCGGATTTCGGCGACCATGTTGGCCGAGTCCATGACCGACAATCCATTAATGTCCGCGCCGATCTTCTTCGGATCGCTGTCGAAGATAGCCGCGATGCGAAATCCCCGGTTGGCAAAGCCCTTGTAGTGCGCCAGCGCCCGCCCCAAATCGCCCAGCCCGACTAACGCCACAGCCCATTCTGATTCCACTTTGAGAATGCGCTGAATCTGCTCGACTAAAAACTGTATTTGATACCCCGTGCCTTGCTTGCCGAATTCTCCAAAATGAGACAGGTCTTTGCGGATTTGCGCCGAGCTGATTCCCAGCCGCTCACCCAGCTCCTTCGACGACGTGATCTGCTGGCCCTCCTGCGCCATACGCGACAGCGCGCGCAAATAAACGGGCAAACGCCCCACAACAATATCTGGAATTTCTCGCTCTCTAGCGGCCATACAATCGCTCTCCCGATTGCCAACAGGTCGTTTGTGATTGTGCGTGCTAATGCACGAGTAATTTAGCACGCTTCGCAGAGTTAAACAAGCAACCGTTCTGTTGTAGAATCCCGCCCATGCGTGAGGCGGTGGAGGCGGGGCAGGTGGATCGGGCGGAATGGCGGTGGGCCTGGGGCTGGGCCTTTGCCGTCGTCGCCCTGTCGTGCGTCCCCTATCTATATGCCTACGCCGCCGCCCCGCCCGGTCAAACCTTCGGCGGGTTTTTGGTCAATACTCAGGATGGCAATAGCTACCTCGCCAAAATGCGTCAGGGCTACGAAGGGGCGTGGCTCTTCCGCTTGCCGTTCACGCCCGAAGATCAGCGGGGGATTTTTACGTACACCTTTTATCTCGCCCTGGGACATATCGCCCGTTTGTTTGGCGCGCCGCTGATCGTCATCTTTCACCTGGCCCGCGTCGCCTCCGGACTCTTCTTTCTCCTCACCGTCTACCGCTTAGCGGCCGCGCTCACGCCGGACCTTTCGGCGCGCCGGTGGGCCTTTGCCGTGGCCGCGTTTGGTAGCGGCCTCGCCGCCCTCTCTCTGCTCATTGGCCGCAGCGACCCCAAAAATTTTGTGCCGGTGGATTTGTTCGTGACAGAAGTAAGCGGCTTCTATTCGATTCTGGCAAATCCGCACTTTCCGTTCTCCTTTGCATTGGAGGCCTGGGCCATCATCTGGGTGCTCCGCCCGGCCAGGATCGGTCTAGGGCAACAAATAGGAGTGGCGGTGGCTATCGGCCTGGGGATTGGCCTTGTGGCTCCCTATCTGTCACCCGCAGTTTGGGCGGCCGTCATTGCGGGAGCCATCATTGCGCCCCTGAGCCGCCGGGATGCGATTCTGCGCGCGGCGACGTTGACTAGCGCGACAGGCGTCGTGTTGCTTTACGATGTCTGGATCCTGAGGACGAACTCTGCGGTGGCGGCCTGGGCCCAGCAGAGCATTACCCCCTCGCCGCCAGTCATGGACTATCTGTTGGGTCTTGGCCTTTGGTTGCCTCTCGCCTTCGTTGGCCTGTGGCACATCCGCCGGTCAGAATTGGGTCGTTGGGATTTGGGAATCTCTCTTGCAGCCTGGATCGCCGCCATCGCTGTTCTCGTTTACTCCCCTCATCCCCTCCAACGGCGCTTCGTCGCCGGCGTGTTTGTTCCCGTGGCTATGCTGGCCGGGGTCGGCTTACCGTGGCTGTGGGCTAAGATGAGCCTCCTACGGCTTGCCGTCGTAGTGAAGCCCATTTCGGCTGCGCTCGTTCTCCTTTTAGGCTTTACGACCAATGTGTTGGTGTTGGCGGCCCTCTTCACCGGCGTAGGCTCTTACAATCCGATGATATACCTGACGAACGACGAAGCATCGGCGTTGCGCTGGTTGGACACGCAAACTGACTCGACCGACATTGTCTTGGCCGACGCCCGGCTGGGGAACTTTGTTCCCGGTTGGACCGGCGCGCGCGTGGTGTACGGCCACCCGATGGAAACGATTGACGCAACAGTCAAACGCGCCGAAGTCGACTCGTATTTTGCCGCCGGCGACTCCGCTGTGCTTGGCCGCTACCCAATCACGTACATCATCGGCGGAACGTTGCCAACCGGCTGGCATAGCGTGTTCACCAGCGGCGAGATAACCATCTATGGCCGCTAACAAACTCCCCCACACTCCCATACCCCAGTACCTCCTCTTCCTCCTCTGGTCGCTCGCCCTCCTCTGGCCTCTTGTGCTTCACCCGAACAACATCCTTTTCCCGCCGCATTCCGAATACTCCGATCTACTGATCTCGCATTGGCCGAACGCGGAATTCTTGCGTCGTTCGCTTTTCAACTTTCACCAACTCCCGTTGTGGAATCCATCCATCTTGGGCGGCGCGCCGTTCGCCGCCGATCCATTAGCCGGTCTGTGGTATCCGCCGAATTGGATCACCGTATTTCTGCCTTTGCCGTTTGCGTTCAACTTGCTCCTCGTTCTGCACCTCGCCTGGGCCGGGTGGGGCCTGTATCGTTGGGCGCGCGCCGACGGCTTCGGCTTTTGGCCGGCGCTGCTGGGCGGGCTGGCTTTTGCCGGAATGCCGAAATTGATCGCTCACATCGGAGCCGGGCATGTGTCGCTGGCCTATGCCGTTGCGTGGACGCCGTGGCTAATGCGGAGTGTAGAATGCGGAATGCAGAATGCAGAGAGTCGCTCTTTGTTCCGCATTCATCGTTCATCATTCATCATTGCCCTCATCTTCCTCGCCGACGTTCGCTGGGCAGTGTACGCTGGCGCGCTGATGGTAGTGCTGTGGCTTGTCCAGGATCACTCCCCGCGTTCGTTCTTCCGCCTCTTTCTCTCTCTTTCTCTTTTTCTGCTTCTTTCCGCTGTCCTCTGGCTTCCCATGCTTGAATTCGTCCGGCATTCGTCGCGTGTCGGCCTTACGTTCCAAGAGGCCGCGATATATTCCCTGCCGCCGCAATATTTGATCGGTCTGCTCGTTCCCAATCTCGGCGGATTTTACGAATGGATGACGTATCT
>CAYYCF010000085.1:6411-9263 GCA_964470235.1 uncultured Anaerolineales bacterium
TTAACCTTCTGCGCTTTTATTCTTTTCGGCATCATCTGGGCATTAGGGCCAAGCGGCGGAGTGTTCACAATCGTCTCGCGCATCGCCGCGCTCACTTTACTTCGCGTGCCATCGCGCGCCTGGTTCGTCGTCGGCCTCGGAGTCAGTTGGCTGGCCGTGCGCGGCGCGGCGGCGGTCGAAAATGGGCTCAGGTTAACCGGACGCACGTGGAATCTTGCTTCCGTTAGCCTCCTCGGTGCGCTGTGGATTTTCGCCATTGGCGGAAGTGTGGTGGTGAAGAAGCCGCTGATCGACATCGTCGGCGTGGCGGTGGTGGCGTCGGCAGTGGTGATTGCGTTGCGGTTGAATGACGACCGACGACGGACGACCGACGATCGAACGCCTTCGCCCTTCGTCCATCGTCCGTCGTCCGTCGTCATTTTGGCTTTCGTGACAATTTGCGAATTGCTCTGGGTCAACTCCTCGCTAATCGAATCCAAAGCTGTAGCGCCGAACGCCGTGGCGCAATGGCTCGGTCAACAATCCGGCGTTTGGCGTGTATACTCACCGTCGTATAGCTTGCCGCAATTAGACGCGGCGCAGTCCGGCATTGAACAAGCCGACGGCGTGAATCCGATTCAGTTGGCAGACACCGTAACATTCATGCGCGGCGCGACCGGCGTGGCGGGGAAGGGATACAGCGTGACGCTTCCGCCGTTTGACGGCGGCGTGGCGACCGCTAACGCAAACGCGATCCCCGATGCGGCTCTGCTGGGCGCATTCAACGTGCGATTCGTGGTGAGCGAGTTTGATCTGGCGGTGGAGGGTTTGGAGATTCGGACGCAAATTGGTTCGACCCGAATTTACGAGAATGCGCTTGACGCCGGGCGTGTGCGGGGCGGGGCGCTCAAGTTCTGGAGCCCGGATCGGATCGTGGTCGCCGCGGACGGGCCGGGGCAAGTGATCTTGAGTGAGGTGTGGTATCCCGGCTGGGAGGCGTGGGTTGACGGCGCTCCTGCCGAAGTGGAACGGGCCGGACTCTTTCGCGCCGTGACCGTGAGCGCCGGCAAGCATGAGATTGTGTTTGCGTTTCGACCGCTGGCGTTTTATTTGGGAGCGGCGCTCAGCGGGGTCGGGCTGATCGTTGCGATGTGGCTATACTGCCAACGGGCATAAACTGCGCTGTTTCTTAACGGATGGGCAACCCGCTCCGCGAAATCGGATATGCGCCGTTGGGCGCTCACCCAAATCTCACGGAGGCCATATGATGTTCTCCAATCGTCTTATCCGTGCGGCCTCAGCCTTGATTCTGAGCGCAACCGCTGTGATAGGTTGTACAACCACAGCAGCAACAGCTAATCCACAAACCGACGCCATCAATGAAATCCGCTCGGAATTTGGTCTATCGGACTTGCCATTAGAGTTCGTCGAGACCTCGGGTATGATCAATTCTCCAGATGGCAATTTACAGGTCGCGCTTTACAAAGATAGCGAGGGGCGAAAGTTCTCTGTTGAACCCGAAACCAATCAAGTCGTAGAGATAGATGCGCGGAGTATACTCTCTTCAATCCCACCAGATAGGCCGGCTATGACGCAGGAAGACTTGAAAGCCATAGCCGAGAGAATGGTGGCAACAACGACGCCTAATTTTGACGCCAGGGCGTCGGGGCTGATCTATGAAGAGGGGACAAAGGGAGATTTTCACTTTTTCACATGGAGAGATGACGAGCCGATGGGTGCGGTGAATCACCCCTTCGCCCAAATTGGCTTGCATGTGAGCGGTGAACTTTTCGCCTATTACAACACTTTGTCGATCAAATGAGAGCGCCCAATCCCTCGTTCCAGTGTACGCTAACAGGCTAACGCCGCGAGACAACTGGCCGACACGATTCGCAGGCGTTTGGGTTAACCATTCTTCTGGACTATCATCGCCGCGCCGCTGAACTCAACCGTTTGGCCGCTTAGTGGCATGTTGGGGTATTGCGAGCAGAGGACAAATTTTCAAGTGAGACGCGCGAAGAAAACGCTGGCCTACGAAAGCAAGTGTTTGCTTGGCAGATCTTTAGTGCTTACCGCACTATTGGTGTCGTCGTGTAAGTCAGCCCCCACGCCCTCAGCCGCGACAGACTTGACAGCCCCGGAAGCTCAGTTCACTGCGGAACCTTCTGAAATCATGCCGGCGTCTCAACTAACCCCAACTCCAAACGCCACGTATGGAGTCACCGTCAGCGTAATCGATTCCTGCTCGGATGGAATCAAAACCACGCTTCGCCTGCAAACTGAACTTGACCTGAACTATTGGGGGTTGAAGTCAACCGACTTTGGCCCTTTGGGCGATGTGTACTTTGAAACATCAACGGTCTTTTTAGAAAATGGGCAACTCTTTTCGTCGACTTCAAGCGGCGAGCGCGTTGGCCCTTTTTTCAATCCCCTCCTACCAGTGGCAAGGGCGGGCCAGACATTTGTCTACCCTGAAGTACCGTCGGCATACTCGCAGTTTATGCTGAACGCCGAGGTCACATTGACGAATTTGCCATCCAACTATAGACCGCCTACGACCATCACGTTCACCGCGCCGGGCATGATTGTGATTCCAACTCAGTTCAATTTGCCAGTGAGTGTTAGCGCGTGCAGATAAAGCGGCCATGCAAAACAACAGGCGGCCCAATCTGGCATGCACCCGACGCGGCTCCGCCGCGCCCGCGCGGAGTTTCGGGTTATTCCGACGAGTCTTCCCCGTGCAGGGGTCTTCAGTTCGCTGCCGCGCGGGTGATGCGGGCCGTTAGAATCCGTTTCTCCGTTTCGCGGGGCAATCCTTTAGAAGTTGAGCGCAAAACGCAATTTGTGACCGCGCGCAGTATACGTGTGGAGTA
>CAYYCF010000086.1:0-9262 GCA_964470235.1 uncultured Anaerolineales bacterium
CGCGACATTTCGTCCGGCGAAGCGCGGCGCAAGCTCAATCTCACGCCCGCGCAAAACGTGGTGACCATGTTGGGCGGTGTGGCGCGGCCTAAAGGCACGCTCGTCTTCGTCAAGGCATTGGCGCGCGTGCGTCAGGCTGTGCCAAACGCAAAATTCATGGTCGTCGGGCCGCCCCTGGCCATCGGCGATTCGTCGCGCCTCAAATCGCTGGCGAAATTCTTGCTTCGCGCCGACGCCTACGACCGAGCAGTGATGGGCGCCGCCGCCGACTCGATTGTGAGCGGGTACGTTCGCTTCACCGGAATCCGATCCGACGTGCCGGAAGTATTGGCCGCAACCGATCTCGTCGTCTTTCCGTCAGTCGTGCCGCACTTCGCGCGCCCCATCATTGAAGCGGGCACGATGGCAAAGCCGGTGGTGGCTTCGCGTTTGGGCGGCCCGCTGGAGCTGGTTCAAGACGGCGTGACCGGGCTTCTTGTGCCGCCCGACGATCCTGACGCGTTGGCGGATGCGATCATCGCGATCCTAAAAGACCCTGCCCGCGCCAAAGCGATGGGCGAAGCCGGTTACGCACAAGCCCGCGAAAAATTCGACGCGGCGACCAACGCTCGAAGGACGTTTGCGGTGTACGATGAAATCTTCGCGCGGTGAGTCAAAAAAAGGCCCCGAAGATTTTGCAACTTCGGAGCCTCTTTGTTTCTTTGTTTTACTACTCGCCGCGCAAGCGAGCCAGCTCTGCTTTCAAGCGTTCGATTTCGGCCTCTGCCGCTTGCCGCGCTTTGGCTTCGGCGCGGGCCTTTTCCTGGGCCTCGGCCGGAGTCAACAACCGTTCGTCGGTCGCCATCACGATCAGCCTGAGTTGACTCCCTTCCATCTTCAGCCGCAAGCCCAATTCCAGGCTGATCACCGAGCCGTCGCTGTCGTCCGGCAGCCGCCGATAGTCGTCGTGCTTCAACGTGAAACCTTGCAGTGGCGGCTCAAGATACTCACTCAACGGGTCGCACAAAAAATATTCGCGCACGCCCATCATCGCGTACAACGCTTTCTTGTTGCCGGAATCTTCCAGCCGCGTCGAGCGCGACGTAAATTCGAACACGACCAGCGGCGGGCGCTGTTCGGCCCACACCCGGTAAGTGCGCCGCTCTTCTTTCGCCACGCCCTTGACCACAAATACGTCCGGCGACACGGACGCCGTCGGATCGCCTTCCTCGTAGTACATCATCATGTTGCCCGACACGTAAACGTTTGGCATGTCGCGGAAGAAATCCGTGAGCATTTCGATGGTATCGGTCATCGCTTTGCGGTGGGTGGGAGTCTCGGCCATAGGCTTACCATCCGATTCCGGGTATTCAATTTGCAGGCGCGGGAAATGTTTGGTTGCAATAGCCATGGGTGTGCCTCGCACTGTATTCTACACCCGATTATAATCCCGCATGTTGAACCGCCTGCGACACCTTCCCTTTCGCGCCTACCCCACGTTGATCCGCTTCGCGCTTCGTCGCGTATTGCGCCGCCTCCCGCCGCCTCTCGCGGAACTCTCCGACGCCGAACTTGATGCCTTCTTCGGTTCGAAGAGCGCCATCCAAGAGCGCCTCGCCAACCCGCCGTTTCGATTCTTCGCGGCCACCGAATTCGGGCCGCCTCCTGCCACAGCCAATTGTGAACCCATCCTGGCCCATCGTTTCGACCTGCTTGGCTCCGGCCCGACCCAACTCGGCGACCCGATCCACTGGCGGCGCGATTTCAAAACCGGGCACGAGTGGCCGCGTGAACACATTTCCAAACTGAAACTGGTGGTAGGCGGCGCAGACGTGAAAGTGCCGTGGGAGCTTTCGCGCTTTCAGCACGGCCTCACGCTCGCGCTCGGGTATGCGGCAACGGGCGACGAGCGTTATCCGCGCGAATGGGTGGCGCAGTTCGATTCGTGGCGAGCCGACAACCCGCCGGAGTTCGGCCCGAACTGGGGCAACGCGATGGAGGCCGCCATCCGCGCCGTCAATTGGATCGCGGCCTATGAATTGATGCGCCCGGCATTTAATCGGGCTGTCGGCCAAACATTGCTCAAAGCGTTGATCCAGCATGGGCGATTCATCGCAACGCACCTCGAAGATTATTGGCCGCTGAACAATCACTATCTCGCGGATTTGTGTGGTTTGATTTGGATTGGCCTCTTTCTGCGCGGGAGCCGCGAAGCGGAACGCTGGCTCAACTTTGGCTTGCGCGAGTTGGCTAACCAACTGCGGATTCAGATTCTCCCCGACGGCGCGAGCTACGAGGCTTCCACTGCGTATCATCGTTTCGTGACTGAAATGGCGGCCAGCACGCTGCGGCTGTGCGAACTTAACGGCGCGCCTGTGCCGCGAGAGATCAGCGCAACAGTTGAGAGAATGATCGCAGTCGTCGAAGGTTTGCGAAAGCCAGATGGAACACTGCCGTTGTTTGGGGATGAGGATGGGGGGAGATGGCTGATCCCTGCCCCCACCCTAACCCTCCTCCGTGCAGAACTGCGCCGCACTGGGGAGGGGAGTTTGCTCCCTCCCCTGTCGGGCGCTCTTCCCGACGGGGGAGGGTCGGGGTGGGGGTCTTTCCCTCACGCCGGTTGGTACGTCTATCGCAGAGGTGAAGAGTATCTCGCCATACGCGCCGGCAACAATGGTCAAGCCGGTTGGGGTGGGCACGCGCACAACGACGCGCTGAGCTTCGAATACGCCATCGGCGACCGCACGTTCCTGATCGACCCCGGCACATATGCCTACACGGGCGACCTCGAAGCGCGGAATCTTTTTCGTTCGACGGCCTATCACAATACATTGCGCGTGGATGGGCAAGAGATCAGCCGGATACCCGATGCGGTATTCCGGTTGGAAGATGATGTGAGAGTTAGAGTTGCAGCCGAGAGCGGGGTTTGGGAAGGCGAACACACCGGCTACGAACGCATCGGCGTAATCCACCGGCGGCGGTTTGAGCGCCAGGCGGACGGGTGGCTGATTCGCGACACAGTGACGGGCAGGGGCGAGCACCTGCTCGAATGGTTCTTTCATTTTGCGCCGGAGTGTCCAGTGAAGGTCGATGGTCTGCGCGTCTGGACAGAGTTCGCCGATGGCCCTAATATACAACTTCGTGTCGTTGACCACTTATTGCGCCCTGCTATCGAAGAAGGCTGGGTATCGCGAACCTATGGACGGCGAGAACATACGTCAACAATAAGATTTACGCTGAAGGCAGAATTGCCTACGCAGGTCAATCTCGCGCTGGCGCGCTTGGAATGAGTTGGAATGTTGGAATGAACTCGAAAACGGCCACGAGAACAATGCGGGTATAATCTCGGCATGGTCAAACCTCTGGCGTTCGTTTCTGAATTGAAAGCACTTTTCGAACAGACGCCACACGTCGTATTGGCCTATTTGTTTGGCTCGCATGCCCGACAGGAAGCAAATCGCCTCTCCGACGTGGATTTTGCCGTATTGCTGGCGGGGCGGCCAAGCGATGATGCCTGCTTCGCGGCTCGAATGGATATTATGGGACTGGTGATGGGAATACTGCGAGTTAATGACGTGGATGTCGCCATTCTCAATCAGGCTCCGCTGGCCCTCCGCTATCGAGTGGTGCGTGATGGGCGAATACTTTTCTGCCGGGATGAAAATGCCCGGGTCGAGTTCACAGCCCGGACTGTTATGCAGTATTTGGACTTCAAGCCCGTCATTGACGTGTTTGAACGGGCCATACTTGAAAGAGCCCGGAAAGGCGAATTGCTCAGTGGATACAACCCCCATCGCGGCGCGGTTGAACGCTATCTCAGACACCGTCAAGGCTCTGAAAGAACTCCAGCGTCTGACGTATGACGAATTCGCCCGGGAACACGTGCTGGTTGGTTCGGCCGAGCGGGATTTTCAAGTCGCGATTCAAGCCGCACTGGACATCGGCACGCACCTTCTCTCGGACGCAGGCGTTGAAGTGCCGAATGAATACTCAGAGATTTTCAGCGCGCTGGGCCGAATCGGCATTCTCCCCATCCCGTTCGCCGAGAAATTGATTGGCATGGCAAAATTCCGCAACGTGCTGGTTCACCTCTACCTTGAAGTGGATTTGCGAAAAGTCTACCAATACATTCAAGATGATCTCGGTGACTTCGTGCAGTACGCAAAACACGTGAGCGAGTATTTGGCGAAGCAGTCAAACAACGAAAGCGACTGAGTCCTGCACTAGCCCGCGACGTAATATCCCCTCCCTGAACATCGGTGGTGCGGGTTCTAAGGTGCAACGCCAATCCGCGCTCCGAGTTTCTCCATGAAACAACTCTTCTTCGACGGCAAAGGCAAACTGCACATTGAAGACGTGCCGGCTCCGGCGTGTGGTGACGGTGAGGTGCTGGTGCAGACGGTATATTCGTTGATCTCGGCCGGAACGGAGTCTACGGCAGCGGCGGGCGGCGGCAGTTTGGTGCGGCGCGTGGCGCAACAGCCGCAGTTGATCAAGGGCGCGGCGCAATTTGCGATCAAGCAGGGCCTTAGCGCAACCATTCGCGCCGTGCGGCAGGCGGCCGACGGTTGGATTCCGGTGGGCTACAGCGCGGCGGGGACAGTCGTCGAAGCCGGCGCGGGGGTGACGCGATTCGCCGTCGGCGACCGTGTGGCATGTGCCGGCGCGGGTTATGCTAATCATGCCGAGTTCATCGCCGTGCCGGAAAATCTCGTCGTCAAGATTCCGGGCGACTTGCCGTTTCGCGAAGCCGCCTTCGCCACGCTGGGCGCGATTGCCTTGCAGGGCGTGCGCCGCGCCGAACCGACTCTGGGTGAAACGGTCGTCGTCGTCGGGAGCGGGCTCATTGGGTTGCTCACGACGCAGTTGCTGAAAGCAAATGGGTGCAGAGTGATCGCGGTAGACCTTGCGGATGAGCGGTTGGAGTTGGCGGGACGGTTGGGAGTTGAACACACGATCAACGCCCGGGCCGCCGATGCGGTGAAGGCAGTGGCGGCGATCACCAACGGACTCGGCGCGGACGCCGTGATCTTGTGCGCGGCGGCGAAATCGTCCGGGCCGATCAATCAAGCCTTCAAAATGTGCCGCGAGCGCGGGCGCGTGGTCATCGTGGGCTCAGTGGGTATGGAACTGGAGCGCGCGGACTTTTACAGCAAAGAAATCGATCTGCGAATCTCGCGCTCGTATGGGCCGGGCCGCTACGACCGTCGTTTTGAGGAGAAAGGATACGATTATCCGCCTGCGTACGCGCGCTGGACGGAGACGCGCAATCTCGCAGCGTTTCTGGATGCAGTGGCGGCGGGGCGCGTGAACGTGGCCGCGCTGATCTCTGCCGAGTATGCCATTGAAAACGCGCAAGCCGCGTACGACGACGTGCTGAAGGGCGGGGCGGCGAAGGTGGGGGTGCTGCTTAAATATCCGGCGGGGAAATTTGAGACGGCAGGGAGAACGTATCGGATCAAATCCCAAATCTCAACTTTCAAACCCCAAATGGTGGGGGTGGCATTGGTGGGAGCGGGGTCGTTTGCCAGGTTGATGCACGCGCCAAATCTCAAGGCGATGCGCGAGCGAGTGCGTGTGCCAGTGGTGATAAGCGCAACAGGCGCGAGCGCGCGGCAAGTAGCAGAACTGCTGGGCGCAGAGCAAGCGTCAACGGATTTTGAAGGCGTGTTGAGGGATGCCAACGTGCAAGCCGTGTTGATCTCGACGCGGCACAATTTGCACGCGGCGCAAACGATTGCGGCGGCGAAAGCGGGCAAACACATTTTTGTGGAGAAACCGTTGGGTTTGACGAGTGACGAGTGTCAAGCAGTGATGGATGCAGTGGAAGCGGCAGGGGTATTGTGCGCCGTTGGATTCAATCGCCGCTTCAGCCCCTATGCCATTGCGGCAAAAAATGCGTTGAGGTCTGTTGCCGGGCCAAAACAGATTGTGTGCCGGGTGAACGCCGGGCCACTGCCAAAAGGGCACTGGCTTCTCGACCCAACTGAGGGCGGTGGTCGGCTGATTGGCGAGGGCTGTCATTTTTTTGATTTGATGGCATGGTTGGCCGAGTCCGATCCAGAATCGGTGACGGCCCAACGCATCGGCGATTCAGTGGACGATGTGTCGGCAGTGGCGCGCTTTGCAGATGGATCGGTAGGGACGTTGATCTACACGGGCCTCGGTGATCCGCAATACCCGAAAGAGCGTATAGAAATTTTCGCCGGTGGCGGCGTGGTTGTGATCGACGATTTTCGCGCCGTGGAGTTCAGCGGGTTGACGGGGAAGAATGCAAAGGGTGCGCAGGATAAAGGACACCGGGCGTTGCTGGAGAATTTTGTGTCGGCGTGCATGGGAAACGGCTCATTGGGCGTGACGGCGCGGGATGGACTGATCGCTACCGCGTGCGCGGAAGCGGCGTTGGCATCAATTGCGAGCGCGAAGGCTGTGTCTATTCCTCGCAAGGCAATAGCGTGCTGAGTTTCTGAAGGATTTCTTCGATCGTTTCGGCGGATAGCTGACAGATCCGTTCCGCATTGCGTGCTCGCCAGTCCAAACTCTTGACTTGATCGCTGAGCGCCACGCCGCTAATCGGAAGTCCATCGGGAATGCTAACTTCGCTTCATTCCCAACTGGCGCTCCGAAATCTATTTCGGCATGAATATTATCCGGCGTGATTTTAGAAAGCAGCGTTTTCAGATTGGGTTTAGGCGGGCGCGCGAGGACGATGACAATTTTCTCGCCGACGAGCGAAATTTCCACGACGGTGTTGTCCTTGAGTTTGGCGCTTTCCGCGAAGACGCGCGGAATGCGCAGGGCGAGGCTGTTGCCCCATTTCTGAACACGAATTTGCATGGTGGTGCTCTATTTGCTGATTGAAGCCAGCTCCGACTCGCCCTCTGGCTCTAATTGGTACAGAAAGTCTGGAGCAAAGTCGGCTGTGTTGGGCCAGGTGGTGGTGCGCGAGTCAGGATCGAGGCGCACTTGCGCTTTGATGCCATCAAATATGCTTACAGTGGGCATTTCGGTTTCTCTTCCCTCGCGTATAGATTGTGCCTGACCTGGGGATATACGTCAACCCATGATTTGCCACTGTCGCATGGTAGAATCCGTCCGATGATCACCGGGCGCGATTTTCTCGTCCTCTCCACGCAAGATTGGGATGCCATGCCCACGCGCAAGCGCCGTTGGGCGTCGCAAGGCAACCGCGTGTTGTACGATGTACAATTGAGTGGCGGCTAATGAAAGGCAGGCTAACCGTATGACAACGAAACAGATCATCGATGAACTCAAGCGATTGCCCGTGATCGATCTATTACAGGTTATAGAGGCGGCTACTCAACAGGTTAAGACGGAGTTGGCTCATTCGCCGATCTCGAAGCCGAGTCGTTCTATAAAGGAGCGGCTGGCAGAAGCCGCCAACGCCCTCTGGCCGGACTATGCAACTGACGCCGAACTCCGTGCCTTCTCTGTATTGGATGAGGAGGATTTTCTACATGCGCCGGGGTGAAATTTGGTTGATTAACCTTGACCCGACTGTTGGCGCTGAGATAAAGAAGACACGCCCTGCAGTGATCGTTAGCGACGATGCGGTTGGACGATTGCCTCTGAAAGTAATTGTGCCGATCACTGATTGGAAAGACAGATACGCTATAGCTCCTTGGATGGTGAAATTAGAACCGGACAGGGACAACAATCTAGAAAAGATATCTGCGGCAGACGCATTTCAGGTTCGCTCGGTTGCTCAAGAAAGATTCGTAAAGCGCGTAGGTCAAGCTTCTGAGACCGCATTGGCCGACATTGCCCATGCCTTAGCCGTTGTGTTGAGCATCGAGGATAACCTTGATGATCACTAGCCGCGATTTTCTCATCCTGTCCACGCAAGATTGGGACGCCATGCCCACGCGCAAGCACCGTTGGGCGCGGCGCTGGGCGTCGCAAGGCAACCGCGTGTTGTACGTCGAACAACAGATGCATTGGATCGGCTGGCTGGCGGCCGTTCGCGCAGAGTTCGGGCGCGCTTTCCGCTGGCTGCGCGGCCCGCGCCACGCGGACGCGGAGCCGAACTTGTGGGTGTTCACACTGCCGATTGTCCCGCCGTTTTTTCAAATGAGCGCGGTGATCAATTGGCTCAATAACTTGTGGCTCGCCCCGATTCTGCGTTGGGCCATGCGGCGGGTTGGCTTTACCGCGCCCGTCCTGTGGACGTACACGCCGCATTCCGGCGATTTCATTGGCAAACTTGGCGAGTCGTTCGCTGTGTACGAATGCGTGGACGAATTTTCGGCGGCCAAGGGGCTGGTGCACGGCCCGACCATCGCCGCGCTCGAACGCGACCTGCTCGCCAAAGCCGATCTGGTGATCGTCACCGCGCCCGCGCTGTTGGAAGCCAAGCGGCCGCTGACCCGCCGCGTCGAACTGGTTGGCAATGGAGTAGATGTCGAACATTTCTCCATAGCTTCCCAACCGGGGACTATTGTCCCGCCCGAATTGACCGCTCTGCCCAAGCCAGTGATCGGCTACCTCGGCGGAGTCCAATACTGGGTAGATTTCGACTTGGTCGCTCACGTCGCCCGCGTTCACCCGGAATGGTCATTCGCTTTCGTTGGACTGGTTGAGCCGCTGGCTCGCGTGGATAAAGTGCGCGGCTTGCCTAACGTGCATTTTCTCGGACGCCAGCCGTACTCGCAGGTGCCGGCCTTCGCGGCCGGTTTTGATGTGTGTATTAATCCTTACGTGCTCGACGATGTCGCCGAGAAATGTGATCCGCTCAAACTCTACGACTATCTCGCTTCGGGCAAGCCGGTGGTATCGGTGGACATGCCAGCCGCGCGGCGATTTGCCGATATGATTCCACTCACGCGCACTGCCAATGAATTTACACGCGCATTGGAGCGGACACTCGCCGCTCCCGGTGACGCCGCCGCGCGCCAGCGCGCCGCCGCCGGTCACTCGTGGACGGCCCGCTTCCGCCAGGTGGAATCGATTCTGGAGTCGGCGCTACCTCAGTGAGCAATTCCCTTCCCGCAGGCAAACGTTTGCTGGTCATCATTCCGGCGTACAATGAAGAGGCGAGTTTGGCGCGCGTGATCGCCAACGTAAAGGCCGCAGCTCCTCGCGCCGATATTGTGGTGATCAACGACGGCTCGCACGATAGCACGGCGCACGTCGGCGGCCTGGCCGGAGCGCACGTGGTCACACTGCCGTACAACTTGGGCATCGGCGCGGCGGTGCAAACAGGATTCATTTTCGCGCGCGACAACGAGTACGATTTCACCGCGCAGGTGGACGGCGATGGGCA
>CAYYCF010000087.1:0-3680 GCA_964470235.1 uncultured Anaerolineales bacterium
TTTACCGTGAGGCAACGATTGCCGTTCGGTAACATTCTCCGTGAGGTAATTCGGAAAGTTGCTCATGAGATCGGATATATAATATGAAACCCACCATGACTCGCTTTCGGCGGACACACACCGCCCACTCGCGAACCGAATTGCTAAAAGCTCTGCGCCTCACGCTGTGGGCCGCCCCGCTAGCGATGGCCTTCATTGGCGTTGCCTTCACTGTCATTGAGCATTTTCGGCATCAAACCGATCCGCTGTCGCCCTGGCCGACGGCGCTGGGCTTGCTCGTGCTTGGGCTTGTCGGTCCGGCGAGTCGAGGATGGATTTAGGACTTATCAGCACACTGCGAGTGGCCGACCGGGCCGGGGCGATTATTCGGGCGAAACAGGCGGGGTTGGGGTAAGTTGTCCATTCGCCCAGGCCGCATCAGCCGGCCGGAATCGTGGGAGCGGAGGCTTGCCGGAGTAATCCAAAGCATCGGCGTAATGCCCCCGGGCGTAAACTGTGTTGAATACGGATTTCAGATTCAGCGGCACATCCTCGAACGGCGGGCGGAGGGGCACTGCAATCGTCGGCAGCGGGTCGCGCAAATCAAAGAGCCAGGCCTCGTAGGGAGGCGGAGCGTCCCCGCGTTTCAGCAAAGCGTAGTAGTCACTCTTGCCCGCCACTTCTTCCGGGCGTTCACCCGCGCGCAACAGGTCAATTTCAATCCAATGAGTCTTGGAAGCCATGACCGTTCTGCGCTTCCGCAAGAAAGCCTCACGGCCTTCCGTGCCGGCCGCCTTGTTGAAAGGCGAGAGCACTTCTATCGTCGTGACGACTTCGCGGCTGTGGGTGTCGCGGATTTCATCCAGCGGGACGACGAAAACACGCTCCTCGATATTGACGAGAAAGTTGGGCGAGACGGCATCGGCAATGGTGTCGCTGACCGAATTGATGAACCGGCTGTGGAAACCGCCCCAACCACTCGGCTCCTCCAAATACGGATCCATCCCTGGAAATGGTGATGGCATGGGCGGACTCTCCTTTCTGGCGCGATTATTGTAGCATGGCGTTTGGAAGTTGACCTTTTCGGCTCCCGATTTGACCCGGACGTGAATTGCCCGGCAACCGCGCATCCCCGAGCCTCGATCGCTGCGATCCGTCTGGGTGCTGAAGTGATATTTGTCCTCCCAGCCTGTGCCTTCCATCAGTACACATATCCCCCAAACTGCACCAAGATAGTCGGGGAGACATAGTCGTGCACGAAAGCGGCCTCACCGAAGATTTATTCGCGCATACGATGCAGCACGCCCGCGAGGCTAATGCCCGCCGCGTCGCCCGCGTGCGCGTCGTCATCGGCGTGCTTTCCGACGCCACGCCGGATTCGATCCGGTTCTATTTCAACTCACTCGCCCCAGGCACCATCGCCGAAGGCGCAGCGCTTGAATTTGACTCCGCGCCAGGCCAGGCGCACTGCAATGCCTGCGGGCGTGATGTGTCCATCGACGATCTTGTTGCCGTGTGCCCCGCTTGCGGTGAATTCGCCCTCACCGTAACCGGCGGGAACGCGGTCTATCTCGATAGTCTGGATTTAGAGACGGACTGACGGCTTATGGCCGCTTCGCGTGGCAGAGGGCAGATGGCTGATAGCTTATCGCGTATGGCTAATGGCGCATCGCGAATGGCCGAGCATGACGCTAACCGATCTGTTACGCGCCATCAGCCATCGGCTATTCGTCATAGGCTATCCGTCACCGGAGTCGTGCAGGGCGTCGGCTTCCGCCCGTTTGTGTACGGCCTCGCGGCGCGGCTCGATCTCAAAGGCTGGGTATGCAATACGTCATCCGGTGTGACCATTGAAGTTGAAGGAGGCCCGGAGGCGGTCGGCGAATTTCAGATCGCCCTCACGCGCGACGCGCCGCCGCTGGCGCGGATCGAGCAGGTCGTCGCCGACTCTCTGCCGCCGGAGGGCTTCGCGCAATTCGAGATTCGCGAGAGTCGCTCCGAGGCCGGCGCGTTCCAACCCATCTCCCCAGACATTTCGATTTGCCCCGACTGCCGGCGCGAACTATTCGATCCAAACGACCGTCGCTATCTCTATCCCTTCATCAACTGCACCAACTGCGGCCCGCGCTTTACTATTATCAAAGATATTCCATACGACCGCCCGCAGACGACGATGGCCCCGTTTGAAATGTGCCCCGACTGCGCGCACGAATATCACGATCCGCTCGACCGAAGATTCCACGCCCAGCCGGTGGCTTGCCCCGCCTGCGGGCCACAAGTTTGGTTAGAAGTGAAAGCGGACGCTGATGAACGCGGATTCACGCGGATTAATACAAAAGAAATCAGCGTTCATCCGCGTTTATCCGCGTCCCATTCTCTTGCCGGTGATGCGGCGATCTCAGAGGCAAAACGCCTCCTCGCGCAAGGCAAGATCATCGCCGTCAAAGGGCTGGGCGGTTTTCACCTCGCGTGTGGTGCCACCAACGAAGAAGCCGTTGCCGAACTCCGCAAGCGCAAAGGTAGGGTTGACAAACCTTTCGCGTTGATGATGGCCGACATCGCAACCGTTGAACACTACTGCCACGTCTCGCCCGAGGAGCGCGCCCTGCTGGAATCGCGCGAGCAGCCCATTGTGCTTTTGCTTAAACGCGACGGCGGCGGGCACGGACCACAACCCATCGCCCCCTTGGTAGCGTCCGGTCAGCGCATGTTGGGCGTGATGTTGCCCTACACACCGCTGCACTATCTTTTGTTTGACGACGGACGACGGACGACGGACGGCAACTCCGTTCATCATTCATCATTCATCATTCATCCTTTGGTAATGACCAGCGGCAATTTTTCCGAAGAACCCATCGCCACGCGCAACGACGAGGCATTGACGCGGCTCGCCCCGTTGGCCGATGCCTTTCTCTTGCACGACCGCGACATTCACATCCGCACCGACGATTCGGTGATGCGTGTTTTCGCGGGACGCGAATTGCCCATCCGCCGCTCGCGGGGTTACGCGCCATTTCCGGTCAAACTCCCATTCACCGTGCCGCCCGTCCTTGCCGTCGGCGGCGAATTGAAAAATGCGTTTTGCGTTGCGCGCGATCAATACGCCTTCTTGAGTCATCACATCGGCGACATGGAGAATCTCGAAACACTAAAATCCTTTGAAGAAGGCGTTGCGCATTTCCAGTCGCTCTTTCGCATCACGCCCGAAATCATCGCTCACGACCTGCACCCCGACTACCTCAGCACCCGTTACGCGTCACGCCTTACGCCTCATGCGCCGCGGATCGCCGTGCAACATCATCACGCCCACATTGCCTCATGTATGGCCGAGAACGGTCTGAACGGCGAGCAACCCGTGATCGGCGTTGCCTTCGACGGCACGGGCTACGGCACGGACGGCGCGATCTGGGGCGGCGAATTTTTGATTGCAAACTACGTCGGATTCGAGCGCGCCGCGCATTTGGCTTACGTGCCGCTCCCGGGCGGCGACGCCGCCACGCGCAAACCGGCGCGCACCGCGCTCTCCTATCTCTGCGCCGCCGGTCTCTCTCTCGACCCCGATCTTCCGCCTATCGCCGCGCTGTCGTCGTCCGAGCGGCGAGTGATCGAAGCACAACTTCGCGCCGGACTCAACGCGCCGCCGACCTCCAGCATGGGGCGGTTGTTCGATGCCGTTGCCTCTATCATTGGTTTGCGGCAGG
>CAYYCF010000087.1:3780-9072 GCA_964470235.1 uncultured Anaerolineales bacterium
TCCAGCATGGGGCGGTTGTTCGATGCCGTTGCCTCTATCATTGGTTTGCGGCAGGAAGTAAACTATGAGGGGCAAGCGGCGATTGAACTCGAAGCCGTCTGCGATCCCGAGGAGAAAGGCCAATACGTATTTGACATTGGGCCAGATTCAATTTTGACTCACGCCGTCATTCGATCTGTTGTTAACGACTTTCGCGCAGGCAGATCAAGCTCAATGATTGCGGCAAGATTCCACAACGGCGTTGCGAACATGATCCGCGATGTGTGTTGGCAACTGCGTGAACGGCGCGGACTGAACCAAGTGGCCCTCAGCGGCGGCGTGTTTCAAAACGTGACTCTCCTCGGCAAGACTCTTTCGCTCTTGCGCGATGTGAACTTTGAGGTATTCACCCACCGCCTCGTCCCCCCCAACGACGGCGGTATCGCGCTGGGGCAGGCAGTCGTGGCGGCGCACAGGATTGGCGATTTGTGATTGCTGATTTCTGATTGACCATCTCGTCCGCAATCAACAACCAGCAATCGGCAATCAGCAATCGGAGGTCAACATGTGTCTCGGAATCCCCGGCAAGGTGATCGAAATCTACGAAGCCAACGGCATGAAGATGGGCAAAGTTGACTTCGGCGGCGTGGTGAAGGAAGCCTGCCTCGAATACTTGCCCGAAATTCAAGTCGGCGATTACACCATCATCCACGTCGGCTTTGGCATCAGCCAGTTAGACGAGGATGAAGCACAGCAGACGCTGAAACTTCTGCGCGAGATGGATATGATCGCAAGTGAACTGCCAGAGTTAGCCGAGTAGTCGTGTAGTCGGTTAGTCAAATAGTCGAGTAGTCGGTTAGTCGGTTAGTCGAGTAACTGACAACTGGCCGCCTGACTACCAGACTACCTGACCACCAGACTACTCGACCATTTGGCGGAGGTGCGCCATGAAATACATTGACGAATACCGCGACGAAGCGCTCACGCGCAATCTGCTCGACGAGATTCGGCGCGCCGTGACCCGCCATTGGACAATGATGGAAGTGTGCGGCGGACAGACGCACTCGATCCTCAAGAGCGGCCTCGATCAACTTCTACCGCCGGAGATCGAGCTGGTTCACGGCCCAGGCTGTCCGGTGTGCGTGACCCCGCTCGAATTAATTGACAAAGCCGTCGCGCTCGCTTCGCGCCCGGACGTGATCTTCGCGTCATACGGCGATATGCTGCGCGTCCCCGGCTCCGAGCGCGATTTGTTCAGCGTCAGGGCCGCCGGGGGCAACGTGCGCGTGGTGTATTCGCCGCTCGACTCGCTCAAGATCGCCAAAGAGAATCCCGACAAGACGGTTGTGTTCTTTGGCATCGGCTTCGAGACGACCGCGCCCGCGAATGCGATGGCGGTGGCGCAAGCCAAAGCGCAGGGCATCAAGAATTTTGCCATGCTCGTTTCGCACGTCACCGTGCCGCCCGCGATCTGCGCGCTGATGGAATCGCCCGACGTGCGCGTGGACGCCTTTCTGGCGGCCGGGCACGTCTGCACCGTGATGGGCTTTTGGGAATACGAACCGCTGGCAAAAAAATACAACGTGCCGGTGGTGGTCATGGCCTTCGAGCCGGTGGACATTGCGCGCGCGATACTGATGTGCGTGAAGCAATTGGAAGAAGGGCGGGCGGAAGTGGAGAACGCGTATGCCCGTTCGGTGCGGCGCGAGGGCAACGTGCCAGCGCAGAGAGTCATCAACGAAGTATTCGAGCCGTGCGACCGCCCGTGGCGCGGCATCGGCGTCATTCCGCAGAGCGGCTACAAATTCCGCGCGGCTTACGCCGAGTTCGACGCCGAACTGCGCTTCCCCGAAGTGCAGACGATTGCCACCCAAGAATCGACTCTGTGTATGAGCGGACTCGTTTTGCAAGGACTCAAGAAACCGAACCAATGCCCGGCCTTCGGCAAAGAATGCACGCCGCAGACTCCGCTGGGGGCGACGATGGTTTCATCCGAAGGCGCGTGCGCGGCGTATTTCCGCTATGGCCGCTTTTTTGAACTTTGAAGTTTGGAGTTTGAATTTGCTATGACCCTCACCTTCTCCTCCTGGACTTGCCCCGTCCCTTTGAAACATTATCCAACCGTCGTCATGGGGCACGGCAGCGGCGGCAAAATGATGGCCGATTTGATCGAACACCTCTTCGCGCCGCTGTTTGACAACGATCTGCTGGCTCAACTGGGCGACTCGACGGTCATCAGCGTATCGCAAATAGCAGAGGGCTTGTGGCCTGTCAGCGGCGACCGCAGCGATGTGCAATCAGCAATCGGCAATCAGCAATCAGCAATCCGACTTGCCTTCACCACCGACTCCTTCGTCGTGAGCCCGTTGGTGTTTCCCGGCGGCGACATCGGCGAGTTGGCCGTCAACGGCACGGTGAATGATCTGGCGATGAGCGGCGCCAAGCCGCTGTTCCTCAGCGCGGGGTTCATTCTCGAAGAGGGCTTGCCCATGAACTCGCTCGGCCAGATTGCAACCTCGGTTGCCAACGCCTGCCGCAAAGCCGGGGTGCAATTGGTGGCGGGCGACACCAAAGTGGTGAATAAAGGCCACGGCGACGGGTTGTACATCAACACTTCCGGCATCGGCTTGATCCCCTCCGGCGTGAACATTGCCGCCAACCGCGCGCAGGCGGGCGACGCGGTGATCGTCAGCGGCACGATGGGCGATCACGGCATGGCGATCATGTCGGTGCGCGAGGGATTGGAATTTGAAACGGTGATCGAGAGCGACACCGCGCCGTTGAACGGGTTGGTCGAAGCGATGCTGGCCGCCTCGCCGGAGATTCATTGTTTGCGCGATGCAACGCGCGGCGGGCTGGCGGCGGTGCTGAATGAATTGGCGGCGGCGTCTAAAGTAGGAATCGAATTTGATGAGCGACTGGTTCCTGTCCGGCCCGAAGTTCACGCCGCGTGCGAAATGTTGGGGCTGGATCCAATGTATACGGCCAACGAAGGCAAGCTCGTGGCCCTCGTTCCCGCTGCCGGCGCAGAGGCTGTTTTAGCCGCCATGCGCGCGCACCGGTTTGGCGAGTTCGCCGTTCGCATCGGCTCGGTCGTCGCCGATCATCCTGGGCTGGTCGTCGCCCGCACCGGCATCGGCGGCTCGCGCGTGGTAGACTTACCGGCGGGCGAGTTACTTCCCCGAATCTGCTAAAAGGTTGAAACACTGGAGGTATCTGACCGATGCTGTCTGCGCGTCTCTCGGATCGTATTCGTCTCCTGCGCTGGGCGCTCCCGCTCACGCTTGGCGTCCTGTCCACGCTCTATCAACTCGGGCCGGCGCGTTGGGTGCATGATGCCTTCTCGCACTCCTTCCATTACGGCGTTGAGATTCTGCTCTATGGCCTCATCGGCCCACTGGCTCTGTATTGGGCGGTCGGGCAAGTGGCGCGCTGGCTGGCGGAGAAGGAGCAGGCGGAGCATCGGGCGCGCACGCACGAGCAGCGCCTGGCTTCCATCACGGAGGCCTCGGCCGATGCCATCCTCGGGCTGGATGCCGCCGGACAGATCGACTCATGGAACCACGGCGCGGAACTCATCTTCGGCTATCGGGCCGGTGAAATTCAGAACCAGCCGTTCACGCAATTATTTGGTGGGGGCGAGGCGGCGGCGGTCGAGTATCACTGGCTGGTCGAGCGCGTCCAGCGCGAAGGATTCGTCCGCGGGCACGAGACCACCGGCCGGGATGCCGATGGGCGACAAGTCGCCGTAGAACTGACCGCCACTCAACTCACGGGTGAGCTTGGGCAGTGGCTTGGCATGTCCGTCATACTGCGCGATGTCACCGAGCGCCAGCGCCGCGACCAGGAAATCCGCCGCCTCAACGCCAGCCTCAACGAGCAGGTGGCCGAACGCACGCGCGAACTGGCGGAGAAGGTGGAACAACTCGCCCGCGCCAACGCCGACCTGCAGAAGCTCGACCGCATGCGCTCCGAGTTCGTCTCGCTTGTTTCCCATCAACTCCGCGCGCCGCTCACCAATATGCACGGCGCGGTCCAGCACATCGAAGCCAACTGCGGCGCAATGAATGCGACCTGCACCAGGATGCTCTCGATTTTGAATCAGCAGACGTACCGGCTCGACCGGCTCGTGCGGGACGTGTTGAACGCCGCCCGCATCGAAGCCGGCGAACTGGCGTTACAGCCCGAACCGGTTTCTATGACGCCCATTGTTCAACAAGCGCTGGAACACATCCGCGCCCGCGCCGGCAAGCGGCGCTTCCGCCTGCCGCCCAAGCCCGGCCTGCCGTTCGCTTTTGCCGACCGTGACCGGACAGCGGAAGTGCTGGCCAACCTGCTGGACAACGCCGACAAATACTCGCCGCGTGAAAAAGAAATCACCGTTGAGATGCGCGCCGACGAAATCGAAGTCACGCTCTCGGTGCGCGACGGCGGCCCCGGCATTCCGCCGGCCGAAGTAGAGCGCATCTTCGACAAGTTTCACCGCGCCGACGGCAGCGACTCGCAGGCGGCCTATGGCTACGGCCTGGGCCTGTACGTCTGCCGCCGCATCGTGGAAGCGCAGGGCGGACGCATCTGGGCCGAGAATGCGCCCGGCGGCGGCGCGGTTTTCTCGTTCACGCTGCCGGTGGCGCAAAGATGAGGAATCCACGAAGTTCACGAAGACCTCTGCTTCGTGTGCCTTCGTGTTCTTCGTGGATCACTCCAGGCGATGCCAGCCACCGTCCTGTTGATTGACGACGATGTGACCTTGCTCGAACTGCTCGCCGATCATCTGCGATCCGCGGGGTATCAGCCCGTCACCGCGCCGGACGGCCCCACCGGCCTCCGCCTGGCCGCCGACTCCGCCCCCGACCTGGTTGTGCTGGACGTGATGATGCCAGGTATGAGCGGCTGGGAGGTGTGCGAGCGGCTGCGCGCTCGTACAGACGTTCCGGCGGAACGTCTCTACAATATTCCCATCATCATGCTCACGGCCAAAGGCGAGGAGATTGACAAACTGCGCGGCTTCCGCTTGGGCGTGGACGATTATGTGACCAAGCCGTTTTCGTTTGCCGAACTGACGGCGCGCGTGGGCGCGGTGTTGGTTCGCGCCTCGCACGGAGGAGCCCCCGCGCACAGCCTCACCAGCGGCGACCTGACGATTGACTTCGACAACCGGCACGTGACTCTCGCCGGGCAACCGGTCGAACTCACGCCCATCGAATACCGCCTGCTCGAAAACTTAGCCCGCCGCTCCGGCCATACCGTGCCTGCTGAAACTCTCATCGCCGAAGTGTGGGGGCCCGAATACGCGGGCGAGGCCGAGCACGT
>CAYYCF010000088.1:0-9044 GCA_964470235.1 uncultured Anaerolineales bacterium
CAGCTTCAATCACAGCGGCATCGGCAGCGCGGACTGCTCGCAGTGCCACACCAACCGCGCTCCGGCCAATCACTACAGCGGGTCGTGCCGCAGTTGTCACGGCGACACGTCGAACTGGCGCAACGCGAGTTTCAGCCACCCCTGGTTCAACATCAACCACGAGGGGACGAACGGCGCGTGCGGCAACTGCCATCCCGGCAATAATTATGCCGTCACCGACTGCACGACCTGCCATGACGCGAACGAGGGGAACGAGGGGAACGAGGGCGGCGAGGGCGACGGAGGCGGTGAAGGCGGCGAAAAGGACGACAAGAAGGACGACAAGAAAGACGACGACGATTAGGAGAATTGTCGGAGGAAAGCAAGGAAGATTGGCACTCGCCATCGGCGAGGGATGGCAGTAAACTACAGAGGCTACCATGCACACCCTCGCCGATTTCTTTTCCCAGAACATCATCCTCATCTACTTCATCTACGGTCTGGCGTTCTTCAGCATGGGACTGGCCGTGTTGTTGGAGTCGGGGCGGTCGTCGGAAATGCGGTTTGCTATCGCCCTGCGGCCGCTCGCCGTCTTCGGCCTCATGCACGGCATTCACGAGTGGGGCGAGATGTTCCAGAAGATACTCAGGCTCAGCACAAGTTATCAGCTGACGCCTAACGAGGAAGCCCTGCGTCTGGTATGGCTGGCCGGCTCGTTCATCTCGCTGATCGTTTTTGGGATTTCACTCCTTCGCCGCGATCTGGTATGGCTGGCGCCGCTCGTTTTGACGCTGCTGTGGCTGGCCGGCATCCCCCTCCTCCGCGCCGCCACCTCGACCATGGGCGACTGGCTGGCCGCCGCCGACGTGTGGGCGCGGTACACCCTGGGCGTCCCGGCCGGGGTATTCGCCGCGCTGGGGTTGGTGCGGCAGCAGCGCACCTTTCGCGAGGAAGGGATGGTGCGATTTGGCCGCGACAGTTTGTGGGCGGCGTTGGCTTTTGGCTGGTATGGTATTGTCGGTCAGTTGATCACCCAACCCAGCGTGATCTTCCCCTCGACCCTTCTCAACAGCGACCTCTTTCTTCATCTGTTTGGCATTCCGGTGCAATTGTTCCGGGCGGCGGCGGCCGGAGCGGCGGCGGTGTTTGTCATTCGCTCGCTCCGCGCGTTTGAAGTGGAGCGCGCCCGCCAATTGAACGACCTCAAGGAGGCGCAGCTGCGCGAAGTGCAGAGGCGCGAGGAACTGCGCCGCAACCTCCTGCGGCAGATCGTTTCCGCGCAGGAAGCCGAGCGCCAACGTATTGCCCGCGAACTGCACGACGAAACCGGCCAGACGCTCACCGCCTTGGGGTTGGGTCTGCGCGGAATCAAAAACACGCTGCAGACGGATCCGGCTTTAGCCATCCGGCAGACAAGCGAACTGGAATCGTTGACGGCCCGGGCGCTGGACGAGCTTCGCCGGTTCGTGTCGGATCTTCGTCCCACCCAACTTGACGATCTGGGGCTGGCGGCCACACTCCGCTGGTATGCGGGGGAAGTGGAAGCCCGCACCGGGATGCCGGTAGAATTGGAAGTGCAGGGGCCTCGCGAGCCGTTGAAGCCGGAATTGAACACGGTGCTTTTCCGCATCGCCCAAGAGGCCATCACCAACGTCGTCCGCCATGCGCATGCCAGCCGCGTGCTGCTGCGGCTGAGTTTTGCCGACGGCCAAGTGTCGCTGTGGATAGAAGATGACGGGCAGGGATTTGAGCCCGACAGTGTGCTGACTCCGGCGGGTGGCCGCAAAGCGTGGGGGTTGGTGGGGATGCAAGAACGGGCGTCACTGGTCGGCGGCCAGTTTGACATCATGTCGGCGCACGGACGGGGCACGGTGGTTACCGTGGTCGTTCCGGTGGAGGAACCATGACTGAGGAGAAGATAACGTTGTTGCTGGTTGACGATCACGCCGTCGTGCGCTCGGGTTTGAAAATGCTGTTGGGCACACAGCCGGACGTAACGGTAGTGGGCGAAGCCGAAAACGGCGCGGAGGCGGTCGCCCTGGCCCGGCAGTTGAAACCGGACGTGGTGGTGATGGACATCACTCTGCCCGACATCTCCGGCATTGAGGCCACACGGCAAATTCACGCCTCCTGCCCCGAGTCGGCTATCGTCGCCTTGACGATCCACGAGGATCAGCATTACTTTTTTGAAATGCTGGCCGCCGGCGCTTGCGGTTACGTTCCCAAACGGGCCGCGCCCGAAGATTTGCTGACGGCCATTCGCGCCGCCCATCGCGGTGAAGTTTTCATCTACCCTTCGCTGGCAAAAGCGCTGGTCAAAGATTTCGTGGCGCGACTCGAGAACGGCAAACTGCCCGGCGAAATGGATGGCTTGACCGAGCGCGAGCGCGAAGTGCTCACCCATTTGGCGGAAGGCGCGTCCAATCAAGACATCGCCGACGTGTTGAACATCAGCAGTAACACCGTAGCGCGCCACCGCGAAAACATCATGCGGAAATTGAATTTGCACAGCCGCGCCGCGCTCGTGAAGTATGCGATTCGGAAGGGGTTGATTGAGGCGTAATTTACCCCATCCCTTCCTACTCCCCTTACCCTATTCCCCCCTACGACCTGCCACCCCCCGGCGGGTCGTTTGTTTTAACTCCACCACTCAATAATTGCTCTGTCTCGCCAATAGACTGCAGGCCTCCCAATTGATACTGTGATGTTAGATACAGAAAAGGAGGCTTGCCATGTTCACCACTACTCTCGCTGTCGTCGGCCTGTTTGCTCTACGGATCGGCCTCCCGCTCGTGTTCATGCTTGCGCTCGGCGAAGCGTTCACCCGCCTCGATGGGCGCCGGAATGACCTTCATGGACGCCCTGCGTGATCTCGCCGCCGTCGCCGGACTCTTCGTCCTGCGCATCGGCCTGCCGCTGGCCGTCAGTCTGCTCATCGGCCACCTGCTCTCGAAATTGGATGAGAAATGGCAGGCCGATGAGCTGGCGCGCCAAACTGCCTCGACGCTGCCCCAGCGGGCCGTGCCCCCGTGCTGGGAGGTGAAAGGGTGCGATGCGGCGGCGCGGGAGGCGTGCCCTGGATATCTTCTGCGGCCTTTGCCGTGCTGGTTGGCGCATCGCCGCGTTACGGGGAGATTGCCTCAACGGTGTTTTACTTGCCAGGTTTTTCAGGCCGCCTGAGCCATTCTCCTTCCGTTCGCGCCCCCGCCGGTTGGGTGGACCGCGGGGGCGCGACCCAAAATCTGAAAAAAGTGGGAGAGCAAAACCATGAAACCACGACACACGCATTTTCAACTGCTGGCCGCTATTCTCTTGTGCGCGGCGGCATTGATTCTTACTTTGCCAACGGTTTACGCCGACGACGGCAGTGGCTATGCCGGGCCGGACACGTGCAAACCGTGCCACGCCAAAGAAGTGGAGGCTTGGGCAAACGCGCCCCACGCCGACGCGGCCAAAAGGGTCGCTTTCGTCGAAGCCTGGCAGGCGGCCAAGTCGCCGGGGTATTGTTTGTCGTGCCACACCACCGGCTACGACCCGAACACCGGCCAGTACGCCTTCGAGGGCGTGACTTGCGAATCGTGCCATGGCATGTTTGTGGCCGACCACCCCAAGACGGCGATGTCCGTGGATACGACTCCGCAGGCGTGCGGCCGCTGCCATAAATCCACGTTGAACGAGTGGGAAATCAGCAAGCACGGACGGATGGATATTGGATGCGTAGCCTGTCACGACGTTCACGGCGGCAAGACCAAGACTGAGATTTCCAATGACCTCTGCAAGAAATGCCACAGCGACACCGCCACCGATGTCGCCCACGCCTCTTCATCCGGCAAAGGGCTGTCGTGCGCCGATTGTCATATCGGCCCGCGCACCGGCGACCCCACGGAAGGCCACGCCAACACCGGCCACACGTTTATGGTTGGAACGGAAACCTGCTCGCGTTGTCACGCCGACCAAATTCACAAAGGCGTGCAGGCGATGATGGGCGCTGATCCGGCCCGGACGGCCGCCGCCCCCGCTGCTGACTCTGCGGCCACCGAAAGCGCGGCCCCCTCCGGCGCCGGGAGCCTGGCTCTGCCGGTGGTGGGCAGTGTGCTGATCGGCGCGGCGCTGGGGTTTGGTTGGGCGCGGTTGAGCAAGCCGGGAGGTGAACGATGAGCGACAAAACACTGACTCGACGCGACTTCTTGAAACTGGCCGGAACGACAGGGGCGGCCGTTGTGGTGTTGGGCGCGCGAAGCGCCGTGCGCGCCCAAGCCAGCGGCGAGGGGCCAGAGTCCGAACACCGCTGGGCGATGGTGATCGATCAGGCCAAGTGCATCGGTTGCGGTTATTGCACGCTGGCCTGCTGCGCCTCGAACGACGTGCGCGAAGGCATGGAATGGAACGTGGTGCTGGAAGACGAGCACCTCGGCGGCGAACCGGTGTTCCTGCCGCGCCCCTGCATGCACTGCGAACATCCGCCTTGCGCCGAAGTGTGCCCGGTGGGCGCGACATACAAACGCGGCGACGGCATTGTGATGATGGACTACGACAAGTGCATCGGCTGCCGGTATTGCGAAGTCGCTTGTCCGTACGGCGCGCGCGTGTTCAACTGGGAAACATTCGAAGGCGAGAACAGCGCCGTGCCCAAGTGGGGCACGCCCGAAGTGGAGCGCCGTCCGCGCGGCGTGCCGGAGAAATGCTCGTTCTGCTATCAACGTATTGATCGCGGGCTGGCCTTGGGACTCACGCCCGGCGTGGATCACAGCGCCACGCCCGCTTGCGTCAATGCCTGCCCGGTGGGCGCGCGCATCTTCGGCGATTTGAACGATCCTGACAGCGCAGTGAGCCAGTGGCTGCGCGAGAACGAGAGCTATCGCTTGCGCGATGATTTAGGAACGGGGCCGCGAGTTTACTATCTGCCGAAGCGAAAGAGAGAGGGGTAATGGGGCAGTTGATAAACATCGAAGAACTTCTGCGAGGGTCAATCACTATGGCGAAAAAAAGTTTGACCAAGTATTGGGCTGGCATCGTTGATACCGCGATGGCCGCGCGCCGGCAGATCACTGCACTGCGTTTATGGATGGCGTCGCTGGTCGTGGTAATGCTGATCGGCCTGGTCGCGGGTCTGATCGTATTTGCCCGCGGGCTGGTCGTCACCGGCTTGAACGACCGCGTACCGTGGGGGCTGTGGATCACGGCCGACTTGTCGTCCATCGCCATGAGCGCGGGCGCGTTCAGTTTGTCGGCGGCGGTGTATCTGCTCGGGCTTAAACAACTGCGTCCGGTGGCGCGCGTGGCCGTGTTCATCGGCTTGATCGGTTACACCATGGCGTTGTTGTTCTTGATCCTCGACATTGGCCGCCCCGACCGCTTTTGGCACGCGCTGGTGTTTTGGAATCCGCACTCGGTGCTGTGGGAAGTAACGATGTGCGTCGCCCTGTATCTGAGCGTGCTCGTCGTCGAGTTCGCGCCCATCGTCGGCGAAATGGAATGGATGCGCCGTAAACTTCCGCGCCTTGCCAAAGCGGTCGCCAACTTGCACCACGCCGCGCCGGTGTTGGCAGTGGCGGGGCTGTTCCTCTCGCTGCTGCACCAATCGTCGCTCGGCGCAACCTACGGCATCCTCAAGGCGCGCCCCCTTTGGTACAAGCCCGATATGTCCATCCTGTTTATCGTCTCGGCGCTGGCCGGCGGGCAGTCGCTCACACTGCTGGCCTGTATGGCCGTGGGCAAACTTCGCCGCCGCGCTTGTGTGGATCGATCACTGCTCGACGCCGTAGCGCGCTTCATCGGATTCACTCTGCTCGCGTACCTGTATTTGAAGTTTTGGGATTCGCTCTCGATGTCGTACACTTACGCGCCGGGCCGCACCGAAGGATTGCAACTGCTCACCGCCGGGCCGCTGCAATGGAACTTCTGGCTGGGCGAGGTGCTCATCGGCGGCATCATTCCGGTGGTGATCTTGCTTTCGGCGCGGTTGCGCGCTCACGATCGGGCGCTGATGATGGCCGCCGGATTTATCGTCGTCGGCGTGGTGTTGAGCCGTTGGGATGTGAACCTGGCCGGGCTGTTGATGTTGGTGTCCTACATTCCCGACGTTGTTCCCGGAACGGTGCTGGCGAGTTATCATCCGACGTGGATCGAATGGGCGGCGACGGCGGGCATAGTGGCTTACGGACTCATGGCCTTCACTTTCGGAGCGCGGTATTTGCCGGTGTTCACCGCTTCGCATGAGGCCGGGCGCGTCGAAGCGCCAATTCCTCCACTGCCCGCTGCGCCACAAGCAACGAGCGCCTAAACAACAGACTCTCGAAGGGTTGAAATCCTTTGGGAGTTTTTTTGTCCAGAGCACCCTTGCGCCGAATCTCGTTTGGCGCGATGACTTTCATCACTTATCCCTAGCACAAGTCAACTCTAAAATAACATAAGCGTGGTGTTTTTGTCCTATGCCCGAATAGGGTGTTCACTCTGTTCGCCCGCCGTGTCTCGTTGCGGGAATGGTAATTTAGGGCTTACGCAGTTCGCCAAATAGTACCCACGAATTTCGTAACTGCTCAGGCCGTCTTTGCAAACAGCTCAAGAAATCCGCAGATGTCGCAGATGTACACAGATTGTTTTCTTTCATCTGCGATCATCTGCGTAATCTGCGGATAAAAAGACGGGGCTGAGCAGTTACTATTGGAGGAGGTGTTGTATGGATTCATCGGATGGAATGATGACGCGAAGGCAGTTCATGAAGGTTGCCATTGCCGCCATCGGCAGTTTGATTGGGGGCGCAGTCGGTCTTCCGGCGGTCGCCTACGTCGTCGGCCCGGCGCTGAAGAAGACCGCTGACGAATGGGTCCGGTTGGGCGCGATCAGCAAGGTCGAGTTAGGCACGCCTACGCTTTTCAAAACCGTCATCGAACGCCAGACCGGATGGATCACGGATCAACAGGAAATCTCGGCCTACGTGCTTACCGACGACGGGCAGACTTTCATCGCCATGTCCAACATCTGCACGCACTTGGGCTGCCGCGCGCGATGGATACCGGAACAGGAAAAGTTTTTCTGCCCCTGCCACAACGGTGTCTTTGACAAAGACGGCAGTGTTGTTTCCGGGCCGCCGCCGCGCCCGCTCGATCGGTTTGAAACAAAAGTCGAATCGGGCGTGCTGTTCATTCGGAGAAGCTGACCATGACCGCAATACTTGCCGACTGGTTGGACGAGCGATTTGGCTGGCGGGATGTGTGGGCGGCGATTTTCCTGCGCAAAATACCGCACGTCGACTGGCTGTACACGCTGGGGAGCGCCACGCTGTTTGTGGCCGTTCTGCAAATCGTCACCGGTATTCTGTTGACGATCTATTACGTTCCTACGCCTGACCACGCGTACGACAGCGTGATCTACATCACGACCCAACTGCCCGCCGGTTGGTTCATACGCGGCTTGCACCACTGGGGCGCCAGCGCGATGGTTGTCCTCACCGCGCTTCACTTGCTGCGCACGTTCTTCTATGGCGCCTACAAATATCCGCGCGAAATCACCTGGCTAAGCGGCGTTTTCCTTCTTTTGATCGTGATCGGTTTTGGCTTCACAGGCTACTTGCTGCCCTGGGATCAAAAAGCGTATTGGGCGACGACGGTAGGCACGCGCATCGCCGCCGTCGCGCCGGTGGTGGGCGTGTGGGTTCTGCGGATCGCCCGCGGCGGCGACGAACTGTCGGCGGTGACGCTGGCGCGTTTCTTTGGCGCCCACGTGTGGGTGCTGCCCGGCGCGTTGTTAACACTGCTTGCCATCCATCTGTACCTGGTTATCCGCATTGGCATCTCTGCCGTGCCGAAAAAGGACGAGTAGGCGATGAACGAGCAAGAAAAGAAATCCTATTTGGATCGCTATCACGAAGAAAAAGAAAAAGGTGTTCCCTTTTTTCCGGACATCATTTTCAAGGATACCCTGGCGGTATTGCTCGTTTTCCTGGTGTTGGTGGCGCTGTCGTATTTTCTAGGCGTGCCCACCGAAGCCCGCGCCAACCCGGCGGACAGCACCTACACCCCGCGCCCGGAATGGTATTTCCTCTTTCTCTTTCAGCTCCTCAAATACTTCCCCGGCAATCTGGAAGTGATCGGCGTGATGGTGATTCCCACGCTGATGATCCTGTTGCTATTGGCGCTGCCCTTCATTGATCGCAGCCCGAAGCGCCACTTTTTGAACCGGCCTTTTGCCAGCTTGTCGGCATTGGCGGTGGTGGCGGCCATCGTGGGCTTATCGGTGATGTCCGTGCGCGAAGCGCCGCCGCCGCAAGCGGCCACCGCGGTGGACCAGGCCGCCGCGCTCTATTCAACAAATTGCTCCAATTGTCACGGGCCCAGCATTGACGTGCCGCCCGGCACTGACCTGCATCAATTGATCGCTCAAGGAAGTCACGAGGGCATGCCTGCTTGGGGCGGCGATCTGAGCACGGACGAAATCGACGCGCTGGCCGGGTTCATCACCTCGCCGCGCGGCAGCGCCCTCTACACACAGCAATGTGGCGCCTGCCACGAACTGACCGTGCTGGCCGCCGGTAACCCGCTGGAACTACAGCGCGTCTTAAGTGAAGGCCCGGCCTATCCGCCCCACGCCGACGTGAACGTTCCCGACTGGAACGAGACTCTGTCGTCGTCCGAGCGCAACTCTCTGCTCAACTTTCTGGCCGCTCCCGACGGCCAGCGCCTGTTCGCCGTTAACTGCGCCGGTTGCCACGGGCAGGGCGTGACCTTCACCGGCACCGAACCACAACTGCGGGCGTTGATCGGCCAAGGCGGACAGCATTTGGAAATGCCGGCCTGGCGGGGCACGTTGAAAGAATCTGATCTGAACACGCTGGCTGAGTACGTCACCGATCCGGCGGCGGCGCCGGGCGGCGCGGCGCTCTTCGGTCAATACTGCAGCGCCTGCCACGGCGACCACGTGCCGGCCGCGCCCGACAAAGCGACCGCGCTCAAAGTCATTACCAGCGGCGGCGGGCACGTGACCATGCCGGTGTGGGGCGATGTGCTCACTACCGAACAGCTCGACGCGCTGGTGGCTTACACATTGGCGGCGGGCAAAGGCGAGGG
>CAYYCF010000089.1:0-9017 GCA_964470235.1 uncultured Anaerolineales bacterium
CGGGCGGTTGTGGCATTGGGGCAAGATACTCTTTGAGCAGTGGTGGTTAGCTCCTCACGGGCCTAAGCGCGAGGCGCTGCGCCTGGCTTTGACTGTCGGCGGAAAGACGCTTGGCATACCGATGGTCGCGTGATCTTCGCAGGTTCTTCACAAGTTCTTCATGCCACTATGGAACAATACGAGGAAACCATGTCTGGGCGGATTTCAAAAAGGAGCGTTCTATGTGCGGTTGTATGCTGATGCACGCAGCTATGAATCACGAGGAGCCGCATCACCCTGCTTCGCAATCGGCCCCCGCGCCGACCGCCAACGCGTCGTCGGCTTCGAGTGTGCGGCCGTGCTCTCATTGCAGTTTCCCTCTGCAGCAGAGTTTTGCTTTCTGCCCTAACTGCGGTATGAGCTTGCGGATGACGGAATGCCGTGCCTGTGGTCAAAAAGTTGACCCAAGTTGGAAGGCGTGCGCGCACTGCGGAGCGCCTCTCGGCGAAGCCCAAGCCGCCTGAGGTCAATCTTCCTGCTCATCAGGAGTACGGCGCGTAGGGCTTGAGGTCGTTTGGGCTGATGTCAAATGGCCGCGCGGACAGATTTATTCCGGCGCATCGTCGTCCAACCAATCAACGGCAGGGCAACGGCCAGCGCGGCGAGGGCGACGATCTGCGATTGCGTCAGCCCGAATGAGTGCGGCGAATAACTGCACCGTCAGTTGCATCAGCACATCTCCATTGGAACAGGCAGTGTGACGGATCGCGACTCCGCAGACATCAACAGATGATAGTAGCCTTGCCCGGCGCAAGCCCGGCACAACGTCGTGCCCTCGCGGACGATTTCGCGCTCGTTTAAAATCTCTTCGTCGCAGAAGTCGCAGATTACTTTCTTTCCGGCGCGGCTGATGATTTTCTCAATGGGCGTTTTCAACTGCACGCTTTGGACAGAGAACAGATCGGCGGCGGGCATGCGCTGGTAGCCTAGCAGTTGCGTTTCCCACTTGTTACGCGCTTCGGGCGCGTACACGCGCGCCAGCTTGCGGACTCCGCTACGCGGCGCGACACGGATCGCGTCCCCACTGCTCGTGTCCACAAACGTGGCCGCCACTTTGCCGTAATCCTCCACGCGCATCGTGCGGCGGCCCACCCAACAATGGGTGGCGACGGCGACTCCGTCCGACGCGCACCCATCCGTTTCCAAAATGGCATACAGCCGTTTATCTGTTTGGGGAAGATTGAGGTTGAGAAGTTCGCCGGCGAACAGGCCCAGGCGCACGCCGAGCACTTGGCGCGGGCAGAGGTGATGATGGAGGGCGGCGCACGAATCGAGTAAGTGTGTGAGAGTTTGCATCCCGTCTCCTTCCCAAGAGTGAGGAGGTTGCGGCGTTTCCACGCGCAGCCCACGACAGCGTTCTTTGCTGTCCCTCTTCTGCAAGAGGTTCGGCCTGCCGACCCTAGAAGAATTCCGTAGGTCGGTAAGCTCGGAGACAAACCAAATGACTGTCAGTGATTGGGTTTCGAATCCGCGTTCGGGGTGCCGTCGATGCCGGCGCGAAACTCGCGCATAGCGCGGCCAAGCTCACTGCCGATCTTGCCCAGCCGGCCAACGCCGAATAGCACGACGACGATGAGCAGGATGATGGTCAATTCTGCGGGTCCGAGTCGAAATGGCATGTTAGCTCCTGAGAAAAGGTGAGGGGAGACAAGGAGATGGTTGTTCCTTGTCCTCTTGTCTCCCTCTCTCTCCCTTTCTGGTTACGCTTTCACTGCTTTCACCATCGTGTCGTAAAACACGGCGCTGCCGCCCACCGCGTCCACCAACGGCGTGTTGCCCAGATACGGGTCCACACGCATGGCGGCGTTGGCGTGCACGCCGCGCCCGCGCCGCGCTTCGCCTTGGATCACCGTGCCGTCAATGGTGAAATCCACGCTGCCGTAGGCGAAGTGGCCGAAGCCGAGCGCAAACGCGATCACGCCGGGGCGGATGCCTTGAATCGCTTTGACCTTGCCGATCATCGGCGCGCGCGTGCCGTTCTTCAAATCCCATACGCCTTCGGGGTTGGAGGCCGACGTGATCTTCACCGGGTCGCCGTCGGCCAGGCCGCGCGCCGCTGCATCTGCCGCGTTCATGAGAATCGCGTTTTCGGGCAGGAGCGCTGTCAGCCAGTAGTTTCCGGACGTGCGGCTCTTGGTCTGCATGATCTCGCGATAGGTGATCAACCGCAGGTCGTATTCGGAGGGGTCTTCCACCGGCTCGCCGGTCACATCCACCGGGGCGGGGAAGTATTTGGCGTAGCCCGCCAAATGCTTGCCGGTCATCGAACTCTTCACGCCGTACGTCTTCTCTTGATAGATGTTGATCAACCGTCCGTACTTGTTGGCGACTTTACTGCCCTTATAGCCGTCGGCGTAATTCTGGAAACGCCCGCCGCGATTAAGCACGAACACCACCTTGGGCCACAACGCCTCGCCGACAATGCTCTTCCAGCGATCGATATCGAACACCGACTTCGGCAGATGCGCGCGCGCTTCTTCAAAGATGCCAAGCTCCGCCTCATCCGCGTCAGGCACGGCGTCCGATCCGTCTTCCTTCTCGCCGAAGGCCACATTCGCCACCATCTTCAAGTAAAGATGATCGGGATGCGTGAGATCGCCGCCGTCTTTCATTCCACCGGGGCCGAAATTCTTGAAGCCCAACTTCTCGGCCAACCCCATCAACACCGACTCCAGACTCATCACCGTCGTCTGGCCGTAGACCGTCACTTCCGGCGTGAGCGAGGCAATGGCCGGTTGGCGGATGCCCTGCACCTTGAACGGGATGGACGGATGCGAGCCGTTGAACTCCCACCGCTCCAGATACGACGTGTCGGGGAAGATGTAATCGGAGTACATTGACGTTTCGCCGATGGTCACGTCAAACGTGACGAACAGCGGCAGTTTCTTCGGGTCGGTCAGAATTTCGATGAGCTTGTGCCCGGCAGGGAGGGCGTACACTGGCGACCCCATGTAGAGGAACAGCGCCTTCACCGGATACGGATAGGCGTCGCCGATAGAGGGGATCACCTCTTGATAGATGTCGCTGGAGAGCGGGTACCAGTTGCGTTGGGCCGGGTAGCGTTTGTCTTCGGGCAGGCCGGAGTAGATCGTGGACTCTTGATACTTCGCGTCGTGCCGGATGATCGAAAGGCCAAAGGGCGCTTGCTTGCCCGCCGAGAGTGAGCCCAGCGGGAAGGGCTGCCCGGCTTTGCCGCCGGCGGCGTCGTACGCCGTTAGTTTGATCATGCCGCCGGCAAAGTCGTAGTTGCCGATCAGCGCGTTGAGCGTGTACCAGGCCACGACGTTGTAAAACCCATTCGTGTGCTGGCTGACGCCGCGGTGAATGTCGGCGCAGGCCTTCTTGCCGTGGCTGGTGAACTCCGTGGCCAGCCACTCCAGGTCGCTCGTCTTCACGCCGCAGATCGCCGCCCACTCTTCCAGCGTGTGTTCATGGGCAGAGTCGGCAATGATCTGCAAACCCGACTTCACCGTGTAGTCGCCCAGTTTGGCATTGTCCACCAGCAGATCGCCGGAGACTTCACTGCCTTCCTCTTCCGAATAGGGATCGAAAGGCACGGGCTGGCCGTCCTGCATCACGACGAAGTAATCGAAATCGTAAGTCTTTTCCGGGTCGGTCGAGAGCGGGCGCGGCTCTTTTTCTTTCAACCCGATCTCGCTGGCGCGCAGGAAGGTGGACGGGTTGCCGTCTTGATCCATCTTCACCAGCCAGGCCGCTTCTGTCCAGGTCGAGTATCCGGCTTTGGTCGCCGCCGACTTGTTGGCCGCCGCCAGATATTTGGCGTCGTGCTTCTCGTGATCGATCACCCAGCCGATCAAGGCCAGGGCCATCGCGCCTTCGGCGCCGGGCTGGATGGGGAGCCACTTGGCCGCTTTGGCGGCGGTCTTCGAAAGGCGCGGGTCAACGACCGCGTATTTCAAGCGCCCGTCCACCATGCCTTGAGTGATGGCGCCCGAGCGCCACGGCGGGCCATAGTTGCCCTCAAACGGCGACGCGCCGACGAAGATCACAAACTCGCTGTTGCGCACGTCGCCCTGCCAGTAGAACTTGTCACCGCCCGACCACTTGCCGTCCACCAGCTTTTCGCTCATGGCCTTGCCGGAGAAATAGAGCGACCCCTGGCACACCGTCGTGTGGCCGTGCGTGTTCGTGCTGCCAAAGCCGTCGCGGGTGAAGCGGTTGATGAAGTCACTGCGCCCGCCCTTGAGGCGGCCCCAGTTGAACACCACCTGATTGTTTTTCGGGCCAAAGTCCGGGTGATCGGGATCGATCAACTTGTCGAGATCGGCGGCGAAAGTCTTTTTGAATTCGGCCAACAGGCCGGTTTTCTTCTCGGCGTCTTTCTCGGCCAGAATCTTCTTCACTTCGTCCGCCATCGCTTTGGCGACTTTGGAGTCGGTCAGCACGAAAGAGTCTTTCAAGCCGGGGACGGGGCCCTCGCCGAACAGGTCGCCGCCGTCCACGATCTCTTGCAGGGCCTGATCGAACTCGACCGTCACCCACTGGTTCTGGCCGCGTTGGGTGCCCGGCTTGCGCTTGAGCGCTTTGACGATGCGGTACGGATCGTAAACGGTTTGCAGTCCGGCCTGCCCCTTCGGGCAGATGGCACCTTCGACGTTCCCGGTTTCGGCCAATGGCGTGTCGTACTTCAAATGCGGGCTGAGCGTCCACGGGCTGTACGGACTGCCGTCAATCTTGGCGGCCACGCCGTCCAGCAGTTTCACTTTGATGCCGCAGATGGTGTTGCACTGCAAGCACACGGTATTGATCTGGTTGGTGATCTTCGCCAAGTCGTACGCGCCGCCGTTTTCAGAGTGGGCGAACACCTTCTGCACGTGGGGCAGTGCCCCGAGGAAGGCCGCGCCGCCGGCCACCGCCGAAAGTTTCAGAAAATCGCGCCGCGTGATTGAAGTTTGAAGTTGGAAGTTTGGAGTTTGAAGTTTGCCGGTCATTTCGTCACCTCCGTCTTGGCCGTGAAGATCGGCAAGCGGTCCGTTCCCAGCAGGAAGACGAGGGTCGCGCCGCCGATGATGCCGAACGTCACTGCCCATTCCACCAGGCTGGGGAAGTAGTCATAGCTGAGATGCGGCCCGGTAAAGGCAGTCCGCAACGCTTCCAGTTCCGGCACGGTGAGCGCGGGGAACACGATGTTGGCGCGGGCGACGGCGAAGCCGATCAGCACCAGCACGCCCATCCATCCCGCCCAGCCGTTGTGTTTGGCGAGTTTCGGTTGCACCAGCACCAGGATCGGTATGACCGTGCCGAGCCCGATCTGCAAAATCCAGAACGCCCACCAATAGCGACCGAACATCACTTCATTTACCGCCTGCACATTCTGCGGGATGCCGCCGTACAGCGATTGCGAAAAGTCGGCCCACAAAAAGTAGACTTTGACCAACCCCAGCACGACCGTCAGCAGACTCAGAACCCACAATTGTTGCGGTCGGCGCTCATTATCTGGAGGGCCGAAGAGGCCGATGATGACCAGCATCAACGCCGCGCCGGAGGCCAGCGAGAATACCGGGAATTGCGCGGGCAGGAGGCCGACGTGCCAGTACGTGCGCCCGGCGTTCACGCCGAGAAGCGCGCCGACGCCGCCGCTGAGAAAGACGGCCAGGAACAAGCCGACGATCATCAACGGTTTCATCGCCACGTGTTGGGGTTGACGGATGGCGAGATACAACGCGGCCAGCGCGATCAATCCGAAGATTGTGTAGCCCCAAACCATCTGCGCCATCACCGAGAGCGGGTTGGGCTGCAAATACACTTTCCAAATGCGCTCCAGGTGGCCGAGGTCGAGCCCGATGGAGACCAACCCCGCCGGAAGCGTGACCAGCGCGCCCCACAACGCGGCTTTGCCTGTGCCTTTGAAGAGCGGAATTTCAAACAGGTAATCGAGGGTGGCCAGCATGAACGCGCCGGCAGAGATGCCCACGAAGAACAGATACATCGCCACCCACAGCCCCCATACCACATAGGAGCCATAGGCCATATTCTGGTGGCCGTTCACAAAGCGGTCATAGAACCCCCCTAGGCCGGCGAGTAGGGCCAGACCGCCGAGTGCGTAGAGAACTTTTTTAGTCATGGCTTCCTCCTAGACCAGGTAATAGACTCGCGGCTCCGTGCCCAACTCTTCTTTCAGCCGCATCACGTTGGGGCTGCCGATCAAATCGGCGGCGACGCTGTCGGGATCGTTGGCGTCGCCAAAGAAGGTGGCCCGGCCAATGCAGGTGGTGGTGCAGGCCGGGAGCATGCCTTCGGCCAGACGGTGCAGGCAGAAGTGGCACTTGCGGACGTTGCCGATAGGCGATTCGTCTTTGCCGGTGCGCGCCGTTGCCTCTTGATATTCAAAGTTGGCCGCGCGCTCGTAATCGTCGGCAGTGGTCTGCCCGACTACTAACCCTTCGGCGTTGGGCGTGCCTTCGGTGTAGGTGCTGCCGAAGTCAAACGTGCGCGAGGCATAGGGGCAGGCGGTGATGCAGTAGCGGCAGCCGATGCACTGATCGTAGTCAATGACCACCACACCGTTGGCGTCTTTGTACGTCGCGTTCACCGGGCACACCGGCACGCACGGCGGGTTGTCGCATTGCATGCACGGCTTGGGCAGGAACTTGCGGGTGACGTTAGGGTACGCGCCGATCTCTTCGTCCAGCACCGGGCGATAAACGACGCCGGGCGGCAGTTTGTTTTCGGCGATGCAGGCAATCGTGCAAGCCTGGCAGGCCACACACTTCCGGAGATCGATCACCATCACCCACCGCCGTTGATCCACCGGCTTGGCGAGCGCGCGTTGAAGATCGGCCTGCATCCGCAGAATCACGTCATCCCCCGGCCCGACTTCAAAAGAAAGCGGCGCAAGACTCACCTGGGCGGGCGCGCCCGTCAGGGCGGCGGCCGGGTTGGCCTCCAGCGTCGTGAGAAAGGCCACCGCCGCCCCGGCGGACTTAAGAAAGTCGCGCCGACTCAGCGTGGCTTGCGTGGGAACTTTGTCCATAGGTATCCTCCTTCGGTGTGTGGGCCAACGCAAAATCTTGCCCGATGCTGACTATAGGCAAGAGTCGGCTAGCGCGGAAGAGGGGAAACCCTGTGACCTTCGCTAAATTTGTAAGGAAAAGTCTGATTGGAGGAAGGTGGGTGGAATTGACTTAGGCCGATGGGTTGTCGGACAGCAATCCGCGCGCGATGGCGAACTGCACCAGCGCGGCGCGCGAACGCAAGCCCAGCTTTTCCATGCCGCGGGCGCGGTAAGTTTCCACTGTCTTTACGCTCAGGCTGAGGCGGTCGGCAATCTCGGCGGACGTGTGGCCGAGGGCGACGAGCGTCAATACTTCCTTCTCGCGCTCGCTCAGTTCTTCCCACGGGTCGGCGGGGACGGCTTCGGAAGAATTCGGGAGCAAGCCTTCCAGAAGAGATTTGGTCAGCGAGGGGTGAATGTACACTTCGCCGCGCATCACGGCGCGCACGGCGGAGACCAATTCAGAGTCGGCGGCCTTTTTGAGAACGTACCCCGATGCGCCGCGTTGAAGCGCCTGCCGCAAATAACCCACGTCGTCGTGCATGGTGAGGATAAGCACGCGCGCCGAGGGCGCGGCTTTGCGGAGCGCAGGCAGGGCCTCCATTCCGCTCAAGCCGGGCATGGTGAGGTCGAGCAATATCAGATCGGGTTGAAGCCGGGCGGCCAGCGCCAGCGCTTCGCTGCCACTATTGGCTTCGCCGATCACCTTCAAATCCGCCTGCGCGTCCAGCAGAAGGCGCAATCCAGAGCGAAGGACGGCGTGGTCGTCGGCGAGAAGAATACTGGTTTCCGTTTTCATTGAGGCGAATTTACCGGCAATGGTATCTCGACGAACAGACTCGCGCCGCGGCCCGGCTCCGATTCAATCGTCAATTTGCCGCCGAGCAATTCGGCGCGCTCACGGATACCGTACAACCCCAACCGTTGCTCCGTTTTGCCGGCCGTGCCCGGATCAAAACCGTGCCCGTCGTCTTCGACGATGGCCCGCACTGCGCCGTCGCGCCGCTCGATTAACACGCTGGCCGTCGTCGCCTGCGCGTGCCGCGCCACGTTGGTGAGCGACTCCTGCACAATGCGGTACAACGCCGTTTCGAGTTCGGGTGGCAGGCGCGTTTCGCCCAAGCCGTGAATAGCGAGATCAATATGCAAGTGAAAGCGGCGCTGGCAGTCGGCCACGTAACGCTCCAGCGCGGCCGGCAGCCCCAGATCGTCCAACACGCTGGGGCGCAATTGCAAAGCCAGGTTGTGAATTTCGTCGAGCGTGTGCGCGGCCACGCCCCGCAATTCGTCGGCGCGCTGGCGGAGCACGGGCGAATCGCAGGCGTCGCTCAGAGCCTTCATGCCGACCATGAGCGAGGTGACCGATTGGCTGGCGCTGTCGTGCAGTTCGCGGGCGATGCGCTTGCGCTCGTCTTCCTGCGCCGCGATGACTCCGCTGACGTACCGCGCGCGCAATTGCTCGCGTTCGGCGCGCTCCTCCGCCGCTTTGGCCAGGGCGCGCGTCATGGCGTTGAAGGAGTCGGACAGATCGCCGATCTCATCGTCGGCCCAACGGGGCACGCGCGGCGCGAAGTCGCCGCGCCCTACGGCCTGCGCCGCTTTGGCCAGATCGAGGATCGGGCGCGTGAGTATCCAAGTGAGAAACGCGGCGGCGGTGATGCCGATGACGGACACAAAAATGGTAGTCAATAGCAGTTGGCCGGTGACGGAGTTGACTGCCTGCTGTACGCCAACGTCGGAGAGACCCGCGCGCGCCAAACCCGCGCGGCCTTCGAAGATCGGCACGGCGGTGTCCCACATCGAGCCTTCGTCCGTGGTCAGAATCTTGGTGCGATGATGCTCGTCCGGCAAAACCGTGTTTGCTTCCAACAACCCGGCGGGGAAACCGCCGCCGAAGGTGTGGGCGATCACTTGCCCGCGCCTGTCCACGATGAAGGCGTAGCGAACGTCGGCATTGTTGGCC
>CAYYCF010000090.1:0-4616 GCA_964470235.1 uncultured Anaerolineales bacterium
GTGATCGTTCCCGTTTTATCCAGCACCACCGTTTTGATCTTGCCCGCATTTTGCAAGGCCTCGCTCGATTTGAAAAGGATGCCGTGCTCCGCGCCCTTTCCGGTGCCGACCATGATCGCGGTGGGCGTCGCCAACCCCAACGCGCACGGGCACGCGATTACCAGCACCGCCACCATGTTAATCAACGCGCGGGTGAAGTCGCCGCCTGTGTACAAAAACCACGCGATGAACGTCAGGAAGGCAATGCCGATCACCGCCGGAACGAACACCGCCGACACTTGATCGGCCAGCTTTTGAATCGGCGCTTTGCTGCCCTGCGCCTCTTCGACCAGTTTGATGATCTGCGCCAGCGCCGTTTCCTTGCCGACTTTCGTCGCCTCGAACTTGAACGACCCTTGCTTGTTGATGGTGCCGCCGATGACCGGCAGGCCGGGGCGTTTTTCCACCGGCATCGCTTCGCCGGTCAGCATGGATTCGTCTATGGTGGACTTGCCTTCGATCACGACGCCGTCCACCGGAATCTTTTCGCCGGGCCGCACAATCACCACGTCGCTCACGCGCACGTCGTCAATCGGTATGTCCACGTCGGCGCCGTCGCGAACGACGCGCGCGGTCTTGGCGCGCAAGCCCATGAGTTTTTTGATCGCTTCGCTGGTGCGGCCTTTGGCCCGCGCTTCGAGAAATTTCCCCAGCACGATCAGCGTGATGATCACGGCGGACGTTTCAAAATACGTGTGGCCCAGCCCGCCGAGGCCGAACAGCCGCCCGATCACGACGGCCAGACTGAGCAGATACGCCGCCGAACTGCCCATCGCGATCAGCACGTCCATGTTGGCCGAGCCGTTGCGGAGCGATTTGTACCCGCCGACGTAATACTGCTTGCCGACGTAGAACTGCACCGGCGTTGAGAGCGCGAGGAAAACCCAATCGAGATACGGCCAGTGAACCAGGGCTTGGACAAGCGCGTGCAGGTTAAGCGTGTCGTGCAAAAGATCGTGCGCCATCGAGAGGGTAAACAGCGGCACGGTGAACAGCAGACCGACCCACAACAAATGCTTCTGGTGGTTGATTTCTTTTTCGCGCGCCAATTGCTCGGCGTCCTCCGAACTGCCTTCGACGATTACGGCCTCGAACCCGGCGGCGCGCACGGCCTCGCGCAGTTCGCCCTGGCTGACCAGGGTGGGGACGTATTTGACCGACGCTCTCTCGGTGGTGAACGTCACTTGCGCCGACAGTACGCCGTCGAGTTTGGACAAGGCTTTTTCGAGCCGGCGCGCGTCGTTGTCGTCGCTCATGCGCCTGATCGGCAGAACGGCCTCGCCGACGGCTACGCCGTACCCGGCCTTTTCGATGCGGGCGATGATGTCGTCGCGGGTGAGCGCCGCCGGATCAAACTCCAGCGTGGCGCGCTCCGAGGCCAGGTTGACGTTTACGTTGGCCGCCGTCGGCAGTTTCTTGAGATTGCGTTCAATGGTGGCGGCGCAGTTGGCGCACGTCATGCCGGTGACGGGCAGGGTGAGTTGTTTGGTGGGCATAAGTACACTTGTAGACAAGTAAACAGGTAGGCAGGTGGGTGAATTCTTCTACCTGTCTACCTGTTTCCCCGTTTACTTTTCTACCGGATACCCGATCTCCGCCAGCGTTTTCTCAATCTCCTCTTTCGTGGCAGGAGAGTCGAAGTTGATGGTGACAAGTTTGGTGGTCTGGTCGGCCTGCACGCTCTTGATGCCGGGCAGTTCGCCCAGTTCACTTTGGATCGTGTGCACGCAATGCCCGCACGAAATGGCGGGAGTCTTGAGGGTAATGGTGGTCATGAGGTCTCCTATACTTTAGTAGCTGTCTCAAACACTTCGGCGATTTCGGCCAGCACGCGCTCGCGCTCGGCCACGTTCGACCCGCGCACGGCTTTGATCACACAACTGTGCAGGTGGTCGTCAAGAATCTGCGCCGCCACTTTGTTCAGTGCGGAGTCAATGGCTTGAATCTGCGCGATGATGTCAATGCAGTATTCGTCTTGCTCGACCATCTTGGCCACGCCGTTGACGTGCCCGGCCACGTTTCGCAGGCGGCGGAGGGTGTCAGTTTTCTTTTTTGTGTCCATGGTAGTCTCCGGTGCCGGCATACCCCCCCGGTGGGGGTGGGATGGCGGCAGTATACCCCGCGCCCCGGCAGTTGTCAAATGACGAATGTCACCAAGTCCAGAAACTCTCCCTTGGGAGAGAGATATGTTTGAGGGATTGAGATAAAATTAGTTTGACTCTCGTGGTAAAATGTCGGCATGACCACTCGCGCAGTTGTGTTTTCGATGTTGATGCGTTGCCACCTGTGGCGGTTTGGGAGCGAGGCTCTCTGACCGCGATGGTTCGTGCGCGCGCGCCAGCGGCACGATCACCTGTAACACTCGCACCGCCAGCCTCGGCTGGCGGTTTTGTTTGAGGATTAAGCCATGACTGAAAACATTCTCGTCTCCGTCGCCTGGCCGTATGCCAACGCCGACATTCACGTCGGCAACATCGCCGGTTCCTATTTGCCCGCCGACATCTTTGCCCGCTACCACCGTTTGCGCGGGGACAACGTGCTGATGGTATCCGGCTCGGACGCTCACGGCACGCCCATCACGGTCCGCGCCGACGCCGAAGGCACGACTCCGCAGGCCGTTTACGAGCGGTTTCACCGCCGCTTTCTCGATCTGTTCGTGCAGTTGGGCCTGACGTACGATCTCTTCACCAGCACCCACACCGAGAATCATTTCCGAGTGTCGCAGGATATTTTTCTGCGCTTGCGCGAGAACGGTTATCTGCTGACGAAAAAGGAGCCGCAGTGGTACTCGCCAACGGAAAATCGATTCCTGCCGGATCGCTACATTGAAGGCGAGTGTTACATCTGCCATTACGACAATGCGCGCGGCGACCAGTGCGACAACTGCGGCAACCTGCTCGACGCCGCGCAGTTGATCAACCCCCGCGCCAAGACGGGCGGACGGACATCCCCTTCAGGGGACGGCGCGCTCGAACTGCGCGAGACCGAACACTTTTATCTTGATCTCGCCAAACTCTCGCCCGCACTCGGCAAGTATTTGAACGCCGACAAAGATCACTGGCGGTCCAACGTGCTGAACCCCTCGCGCCGCAGTGTGGGCGACCTCCACGAGCGCGCGATCACGCGCGACCTCGATTGGGGCATTCCGGTGCCGGTGGATGGTTGGGACAGCAAACGCTTGTACGTCTGGTTCGAAGCGGTGATCGGCTATTTCTCCGCTTCGATTGAGTGGAGCAAGAATCGTGGCGCGCCGGAAGCATGGAAGGCGTGGTGGTACGATCCGAAAGCGCGGTCGTATTACTTTATCGGCAAGGACAACATCCCGTTTCACGCCGTGATCTGGCCGGCGCAATTGATCGGCGCGGGGCGGCTGTACGAAGACGACGCAGGCAAGAGGCTCAATTTGCCGTACGACGTGCCGGCCAATGAGTTCTTGAATCTCGAAGGGCAGAAGATTTCCGGCAGTCGCAACTGGGCCGTGTGGGGGTTGGACTTTCTGACTCGCTACGATCCCGATCCGCTTCGCTACTACCTGACCGCCGTGATGCCGGAGAGCCGCGACTCGGAGTGGGAGTGGAGCGGGTTTGTGAATCACAACAACGACGAACTGGTGGCAACGTGGGGCAACCTGGCTAATCGCGTGCTGGCGTTCGCATACAAAAATTGGGAAGGCCGCGTGCCGGAGCCCGGCGATTTACGCCCGCAGGACAAAGAATTGCTGGCGAAGATCGAGAGCGGCTTCGAATCGGTGGGCGAGTTGATCAACGCGGTCAAACTGCGCGCCGCGTTGGAAGCGGTAGTGGCGCTGGCCACGGAAGCGAATCGCTACATCGATCAGCAGTCGCCGTGGTTCGAGATTAAGAAAGACAAGGCGCAGGCCGCCAAAACGGTTTACACTGCGCTGCGCGCCATTGATTCGCTCAAGGCGCTGTTTGCGCCCTTCCTGCCTTTCAGTTCCGAGAAACTGCACGGGTATCTTGGACACGACGGCTCGTTGTTCGGAACGCAGAAAGTTGTGTCGTATAGAGAGTCGGAGCGCACACACGACGCGCTGACTTACGATGGCGCGGGCGCGGTCGGGCGCTGGCAAGCGAGCGAACTCAAAGGCGGGCAACGTTTGCGCGAACCGGCGCCGCTGTTCAAGAAGTTGGAGCCGAAGGTGGCGGAAGAGGAATTGGCGAGGCTGCATGGCAAGTAATGCAAGTACACAGGTAGACAGGTATACAAGTAATCCACTTGTCTACTTGCTTGCCTGTTTGCTGGTTTACCTCCTCATCGGCCTGCAATATGCCGCGCTCACTCCTGCGTGGCAAGTCCCCGACGAACCCGCGCATTACAACTACATTCGCTACATTGCCCAGAACGGCGCACTGCCTGTACTAGACTCTGGTGATTACGATCAGACGTATCTCTCGCAGCTCACGTCAGAGAACTTTCCTCCTGAAGTTTCAATTGAGCCTCTTCGTTACGAATCGTGGCAACCGCCGTTGTACTATCTGCTCGCCACGCCGATCTTTCTGCTCTTCGGCGGCGCGCTTCTGCCGCTCCGGCTGTTCTCACTTGCGCTTGGCGCGGGA
>CAYYCF010000090.1:4716-6899 GCA_964470235.1 uncultured Anaerolineales bacterium
TTTGGGATTTGGGATTTGTTATCGGCCTGGCCTTCGTCACCAAAGCCAATGCTTACGTGCTTGCGCCAGTTGCCGGGGTAATGTTGCTGTTGGTCTGGCGGCGGTCAGGGTTGCGGATGGAATCCGCCGACGCATCGCGGACGCCATTCGCCCAAACATCGCGGATGCAATCCGCTCCTACGTTGGTGCGGAGCGCACTGATCATTTTCGTTCCCGCGTTGCTCATTGGCTCGCTGTGGTGGGGGCGGAATTTGGCAATCTACGGTTGGCCGGATTTTATGGCTTCTCTCCGGCACGAGTCGGTCGTCGTCGGCCAGCCGCGCACGAGCGAATGGATCGCGCAGTTCGGCGCGATAGAGGTGGCGCGACGCTTTGCGCAAACCACGTTTCAAAGTTTTTGGGGACAGTTCGGATGGATGGGCGTGGTGATGGATCAGCGGGTCTATCTCGTGTTGTTGATCTTCACAGCCGGGCTGGTGATAGGCCTGACGCTCTCACGCCTCACGCCTCACGCGTCACGCCCCATCCAACGCGACGGCCTCATCATCCTCACCGTCTCCGCCCTCCTCACTCTCGCGCTTTACCTTTATTACAATATTTCATTTGTCCAGCATCAGGGGCGTTATCTGTTCCCGGCGTTGATTCCGATGGGGTTGGCGGCGTCGGTTAGTTTGCGGGAATGGGGTAGGGTGGTGGAGTCGGTCTCGCGGCAGAAGATCGGTTGGGTCGTGGCCGCGGCGGCGTTGATCAGCATAGCCGCGTTGGACGTGTTGGCTTTGTATCGCTTTATTATTCCTGCTCTGTCGTGACGAGTGACCTGTGTCGGGGGTCGCGCCACTCGTCACCGGTCGCGCTTCAAATACTCCCACACCATCCTCAACGCCGCTTCGGCGGACTCTTCTTTATTCCCCTCCCGGTCTCTACTCCAAATAAACTGCTGTGCGGTTTCGCCTTCGCGGGTGCTGAGGCCGATCCACGCCAGGCCGACGGGTTTGTTCGGCAGGCCGCCGCCCGGCCCGGCGATGCCCGTCACTGCAACGGCGATGTCCGCGCCGAGAATGCGGCGCGCGCCGCGCGCCATTTCGATCACGGTTTCCTTGCTTACCGCGCCGTGGTCGTACAGCGTGGCGTGATGCACGCCCAGCAATTGCTCTTTGGACTCGTAGGCATACGCCACAATACCGCCAATGAAGTATTCGGAACTGCCGGGGACGTTGGTGAGGCGGTGCGAGAGCAAACCGCCGGTGCAGCTCTCGGCCGTGGCAAGGGTGAGTTTGCGCTCGGCGAGAATTTGGCCGATGAGGACTTCGAGAGGGGAGTCAGGCATGATAGGTAAAGAGCGCCCCCGGCGGGAATCGAACCCACATTTACAGCTCCGATTACGGGTGACCGCTTAGAAGGCGGCTCCGGCTACGGGGGCATTTAGATGTGCCATAATACAATAGAGTTGAATTCTATTGTTCCCATTCTACTATACCTGCGCTGAATTTGAGGTGAAGCAATGCCAGTTTGTCAAAAATGTGGCAAGGAATTTCCAAACAGGCTAAAGATACGTGGCAAGACACGCAACCTTCACTCAAGGAAGTTCTGTATAAATTGCTCGCCGTTCAATGTCCATAACACTAGAAATCTGGTCGAGCAGGAGAGCGCGGGGAAACGGCGTTGCCCTCGGTGTGGGAGGTTGTTGCCGATTGAGAATTTTTATGGCCGGAGAATGAGAGAGGGCAGTTCAGTGTATTGCAAGCAGTGTACTAATCTACAGACACTCGAACGGCAACGAATCTTGAAACAAAAAGCTGTTGACTACAAAGGCGGTAGATGCTCACGGTGCGGTTACGACAGATACGTGGGCGCTCTGGAATTTCACCACCTTGATCCTGATGGAAAAGACCTGGTGATTTCGCAATTTAGACACACGACCTTCGACAAGACAATCTCCGAACTCGACAAGTGTGTTCTGGTGTGCGCGAATTGCCATCGAGAGATTCACGCAGAGATCAAAGGCTATTTGAGGAAACCCATCCCCCCGACACCGGCGGAAACAGATTGATTTTGTCGCCGTCGTTGAGGGCAGTGTCGAGAGTCTTTTGTTCGTTGTTGATGAAGGCGTAGCGGACGAGTGGGTCGGGGAGGTGGAGGGCGGGGATGATGTCGGCGGCGGTGGCGGCTGCGGGCAGTTCCAC
>CAYYCF010000090.1:6999-8987 GCA_964470235.1 uncultured Anaerolineales bacterium
GCGTCCACCAGCGAGGTGTGCGCGCCGAGGTAGTCCGGCTGTTGTGAGCAGTGCACGCGCAGCGCGTGTTGCAGGCCGTCCACTTGTTGCACTTCGGCGGTGTCGGGATCGATCCAGTCGACTGGGCCGGTCTCGGTTATTGCTTCAAACCTGGCGCGATGCTCTTCGCACAAATGGCTCTGTAAATACACGCGCAGTTCGCGGCTCTCGCGCTCCCACCAGTTGTAGTCAATGTGGAAAGGGGTGTTGAGAGTGGGTTTAACCAGCCGCGTCGTAGGATCGGTCATCGGGGGCTATTCGGAGTAATGCGATTCGTCAAAGCGCCAATAGGCGTCGCCCACGTGCGCATAGTACGGGCGCAAGGCCAACTCGCCGAAGATGTCCCCTGGCGGCGCGCGCCGGACGACATTGACCGCGCTGTAGAGCGAACGGGCGTGCACCGCGGATTGCGGCGTCAACTTGGCAAGTTCGCGGAAGATATCGAGCACCACTTTTTCCAGCGGCGCATTGGTCATCTTCTGCCAAATGTCGTCAATGGCCGCGGGGTTATCTACGGCGACGATCATTTGCTCGTCGTATTCAACTGAAATGGGGCGCTTCTGCATGGAAAACGACAAACGGCCGTTGAGGGTGGCCGTGCGCACCCATTCGCGCACGGGACGGCGGCGCGCAATCTTGACGATCACTTCGCCGGGAGTCTCTCCCTGTTGCACGGTCAAGTGGCCGCCGACCGGCATGTCGTATTTTTTATACCAATCGGCAAGGCCAAACACGTAACGGCCTTGCCGCACAACCCAACCAGGGCGCTTCTCTCCGGTGTGGCCGTCCACTAAAATAAACCGGATGCGCGGCGATTCGTACGCGGTGGGAAATAGCGGCGAGAGTTTTTCAGACAGCGGCAGTGTCCCGGCGCGCAAATGTGGAAACGTAAGTGACAGGGTCACTTCTTTCGCGGGGGACGCCGTCACGGAATTGAGCGGGCTGAACTCGTCGTCGAGATCGTGTTCCAGCTTGATCAGTTCCGGGTGCAAACGCACAGCCGAAGACGGGGCGCCGGCTTCGTATCGCAGACAACGCGGCGCTTCCTTTACCTCTGCCGGTTCAAGGCGCCGCAGATGCCATTGCACTTGCCCGGCGGGTCCCACTTCGTCAAAGCGCGCATCCTCTTGAAGCGCGTAATCGAGCGAGAACACTTTTAATTTTTCGTTCACCGTGGCCGGCAATTCGAGGTGCTTCATCAGCTCTAACGTGGGCAGAGGCCCTCCACTGGCCATGTCCAACACCGCTTCCGCCAAATTAAGATGGCCTTCGTGAATGTCGGCCAGCAGTCCTTTGGGGAACCAACGCGAGGCAATGCGAACAATGTCGCCTTTGGCCCGGAGCCTGGATTCGAGTTTGGGCGCGATCACGCGGCCCTGGTCGGCGGCGATCTCCGCCGGAGTGCGCGCGTGTGATTCGCCGTCGGCCAGGCTGCCGTTGGCGGCGTTCAATTTGTGATTCTCGAGGCGGGCGGCAAAACTGCGGTGCGGGCGGTCGGGGCCGAAGTCAACGGTGATCACATCAAAACTATTGAACTCGGGGTTGTTACCGGCGCGCACCGATGCCACTTTGCCGTTGGCGAAGTCTATCTGAGGAAAGATCAACTCTTGCCCGACGGTGTATGACTCTTTTGGCAGATACAGAGACCCGGCCCCGTACATCTGCCGTTGGATCGCATGCTCTTCGCGCTCAATGCGGCGGCGCACCAGGGACAGCACAAGTTCGTCCGTTGTTAGCGGCGTCTCGTCTTCGAGGAGAAGCGTATAGAGATGTTCAAGGTCGGCGTCTTCGATGGAGAAGGCTTCGTCCCAGTATTGAGCCGTCTGAGTTTGACGCTGAATCACCAAGAACCTCGGGGAAATGAAAGAGAGAGGATAGAAGAGTAACGCACGGAAGGTAGGGCTATTATATCCAGTGGGAGAGTGTTGTCAAAGGTAAAGTTCCCCTTG
>CAYYCF010000091.1:0-2444 GCA_964470235.1 uncultured Anaerolineales bacterium
TTGGCGATGAACTCTTCCGCTTCGCCCAGCGTGAGGCCGGTGCTGCGCGCCAGGCTGAACGCCCCCATGCCGTAGAGCAAACCGAAATTGATCGCTTTTGCGTTGCGGCGTTGTTCTTTGGAGACTTTTTCCAATGGCACGCCGAACACGGCGGAGGCGGTGGCGGCGTGAATATCTTCGCCGCGTTTGAAGGCGTCGATCCAAAATTGATCTTTGGCAAAGTGCGCGGCGATGCGCAGTTCCACTTGCGAGTAGTCGGCGGCCACCAGTCGGCGGCCGCGCGGGGCGACAAAGGCGCGCCGCACTTCGCGCCCCAACTCGGTGCGGATGGGGATGTTTTGCAGATTCGGTTCGGAAGAGGCGATTCGACCGGTGACGGAACCGGCCTGATTGTACGACGTGTGCACCCGCCCGGTCTGCGGGTTGACAGCCTGCGGCAGGGCGTCAACGTACGTGGATTTGAGTTTGGCGAGTTCGCGGTGTTCGAGAATCGTATCCAGCGCCGGATGCGCGTTGGCGGCGCGCATCTCTTCCAGCACGTCGGCGGCGGTGGAGTATTTTCCGGCGGCGGTCTTGCGCGATTTGTCGGGCGGCGTTAGCCCCAGGTCTTCAAACAATGCTTTCGCCAATTGCTGGGTTGAGTTGATGTTGAATTCGTAGCCGACGGCTTTGTAAATTTTCTTTTCCAGCGCGTGCAGTCGCTTTTCGAGATTGGCGGACATTTCGGCCAGGAAGTCGCCGTCGATCATGACGCCGGCCATTTCCATTTCCGCCAGCACCGTGATCAGCGGCAGTTCGATTTCTTCCAGCAGAGGCAGTTGCTTTTTCTCTTCCAGTTCGCGCCGCAGAATCGGCAGGAGGCGGAGAGTCATGTCCACGTCGGCGACGGCGTAAGGCGCGGCGTTTTCGACGGGAACTTGATCAAACGTGATCTGCTTCTTGCCCGTTCCGATCAACTCCTTCAATTCGGTCATTTCCACCCCAAGGCGGATGAAGGCCAGACTCTTCAAACCGAGATTGCGCGAGGCCGGGTCGCACAGCCATTCGGCGATCATGGTGTCGAAGCCGATGGGCGAGAGGGTCAGGCCGTGACGTTTTAGTACGGTGTAGTCGTAGCCGATGTTGTGGCCGATTTTGGGAGTTCTCGATTCGGCTAGCGCAGGTCTGAGCGCATCGAGCACGTTGGAAATTGGGAGTTGGGATTTGGGATTTTCTGTGCGGTGGGCAACCGGAATGTAATACCCTTCCCCTTCCTTGATCGCGAGCGAGATTCCGACGAGCACGGCGCGGTTGGGGTCGGCGCTGGTGGTTTCGGTGTCAACGGCAATGACCGGCGCGGCGCTGAGCTTGGCGACCAGGGTGTCAAGGGAGTCGGCGTCCGTAATGAGGGTGGAATGAGTGATGGTGGAGTGTGGGAGTAGAGGAGTCAGGGTGTATGGGGGTGTGGGGGTGCGGGCGGTGAGAGGCGCTTCGCCGAACAAAGTCATTTGCCCGGCGGCGGCTTCGCGCGCGGAGTCTTTATCTCGCGGCGATGTGTCCGCTTCCGGTAGTTTATTCAATAGGCTGCGAAACTCGAGCGTGCGGAACAAATCGAGCACGCGCCCGCGATCAAAATTGAGCGGGCTGCCCTTGAGACGCGGCGCATCGCAGGCCTCGAGGTTGAGCGTGATGGGAACATCGGTGACGATGGTGGCGAGTTTCTGTGAAAGATAGGCGTCGGCTTTTCCGGCTTCGAGTTTCGTTTTGAACCGCGCCGGAATCTTTTCCAGGTTTTTGTAAATCTTGTCGAGCGAATCGTATTCCTGCAATAGACTCGTCGCGGTTTTTTCGCCCACCCCGGCCACACCGGGGATGTTGTCGGAGGTGTCGCCGACCAGGGCTTTGTAGTCAATGTACTGTTTTGGCGTGACGCCGAATCGCTCTTTCACTTCTGCCGGGCCGTATAGCGCCGCTTCCGAAAGTTTTTGACCGGCCAGGCTGATGCGGATGCGCTTGTCGGCGAGCTGTAGAAGATCGCGATCGCCGGTGACGATGACGACTTCGACCCCCAGCGCGGCGGCTTGCTTGGCCACCGTGCCTAACACGTCGTCGGCTTCGTAGCCTTCGGCTTCGAGGACGGGGATGTTGAAGGCGGCGACGACTTCGCGCATGCGCTCGATTTGCGAGCGCAGGTCGTCGGGCATTTTGGCGCGCGTGCCTTTGTATTCGGGATAGAGGTCGTCGCGGAAGGTTGCGCCAACGTCGAAGCTGACGGCGAGGTAATCCGGCTGATCTTGCTCGATGATGCGGAACAGCACGGCGGTGAAGCCGTACGTTCCGGCGGTGGGTTCGCCGGCTTTGGTGACCCAACGCGAGGTGTCGGTGCCGGCGCCGGTGAGGGCGAAATAGGTGCGATAGGCGAGGGCGTGGCCGTCAATGAGGGTGAGGGTTTTCATTGTTGACGT
>CAYYCF010000091.1:2544-8845 GCA_964470235.1 uncultured Anaerolineales bacterium
TGTTCGGGGAACGCGCTCTTGAGATGCTCTCTGGCTTCCTTGATAACCAACGGGCAAAGCACCAATTGAAAATCTCCGAGCGCGGCGTGCCGCAGGACTTCGTGCGGCCAGCGCGGGAAGGCGCTGCCGGAAAACAGCACGTTGGCGTCAGTGAGGGTTCGCGGCTTTTGTTGCGGGTCGGCCATACTGTTCTTCGAAGACTCTTCGCTTAGTGACTTCCAAATCCGCCAATAACGCTTCTTCGCTCAAACCGCGTTTTTCTACTTCCGTTCCAAGATGGCGCGCAAAGTTGTCAAATGCCGCTAACCGTTCGCGCGCCATCAGACGCTCGTATTCCTCTATCGAAAGCAAGACGGCAACAGGCGTGCCGCCGCTTTGAATAATGGTATGTTCACGGCGTTTGTTCAGGCGGCGCAGGACTGCGTTGAAATTGCGCCTAACCTCGGCGGTGGTGACGGTCGTTTGGCTACTGCTACCCTGGTTTCCCATGTTCTTCTCCGCAATTATTGATTGCCAGCAATTATAAGCCCACTAAGTTGCGGCGGCAATGACTCATAGATACTTCAACTCTTTCGCTTTGTGCCGCAACTGCTCTCTAAACGCCGGCGCGGCGATGGCGATCAATGCTTCGGCGCGCTGCGAGATGGTTTTGCCGTACAGGTCGGCGATGCCGTGCTCGGTGACTACGAAGTGAACGTGATTGCGCGAGGTGGTGACGCCCGCGCCGGTTTGGAGCAGGGCCGTGATCTTGCTGACGGCGGCTCCGTCCTTTTTCTTCAACGTGCCTGGCAGGGCGATGATGGGGATGCCGCCTTTGGAGCGCGCCGCGCCGTAGATAAAATCCACTTGCCCGCCCACGCCGCTGTACAGGCGCGGGCCGATGCTGTCGGCGCACACTTGTCCGGTCAAGTCCACTTCGATGGCGGAATTGATCGCTACCATTTTTTCGTTCTGGGCGATCACAAACGGATCGTTGACGTATTCCGAAGGATGGAGTTCGACCACCGGATTGTCGTTGACGAAATCGTACAAGCGTTGCGTGCCGAGCACAAACCCGGCGACGATCTTGCCAGGGTGCAGAGTCTTGCGCTCGCCGTTGATCACGCCCATAGCCACCAGATCGATGACTCCGTCGGAGAACAATTCGGTATGAACGCCCAAGTCTTTGCGATCCTTCAACCGCCGCAGAACGGCGTCGGGGATGGCGCCGATGCCCGTTTGCAGAGTCGCGCCATCCGGGATCAAGCTGGCGACGTGATCGGCGATGCGCTCGGTGGTCTCGTCGGCGGAGGCCATATTCACTTCGGGCAGGGGATAATCCACCGGCACAATCGTGTGCAGTTTCGAGATGTGAATGAACGAATCGCCAAGCGCGCGCGGCATGCGCGGATTGATCTCGGCAATCACCCGTTTCGCCGCTTGCGCCGCCGTTTTGGTAACGCCGACTTCGACGCCGAAGGAACAGAATCCGTGATCGTCGGGCGGCGACACTTGGATGAGGGCCGCATCCAACGTGATACTGCCGGATCTGAACAAATCCGGAATTTCTGAAAGAAAGCAGGGCGTGAAATCGGCGCGGCCTTCGTTGACGGCGGCGCGCACGTTGTCGCTGATGAAGAGCGTGTTGACGCGGAGATGACCGGCCATGTCGGGCGAGACGTAATCGGCCGAGCCAACGGTGAGCACCTGCACGATCTCGACTCCGGTTAAGTCTTTGGCGCGGGCGGTGAGCGCAGCCAGCACGGTCTTGGGGACGGAACAGTTGCCTGTCAGAAAAATGCGCGAATGAGAGTCGATTTGCGTCGCGGCTTGTTCGGCGGTTTGCACGCGGTCACGATACAGTTCGAGCCAGTTCATCGCGCCGCCCCTCCGCCGAGTCCCGCGGCGACGATCTGCCCGGCATGTGTGGCCACGCCGCGCGCCAGCGCCGTGTTTTGTGCTATGGCGGCGTCCGCGCCCAGGTGAGAAAGAAGATGAATGAACGGCCAGGTGGCGTTGGTGAGCGCATGAGTGGCCGTGCGCCCCAGCACGCCGGACATATTGGGGACACAGTAATGAATCACACCCTCTTCTAAAAATGTGGGCGTGCGGTGCGTCGTCGGGCGGCTGGTTTCGACGCATCCGCCTTGATCAACGGCCACGTCGAGGATGACGGAGCGCGGGCGCATCTGGCGCACCATGTCGCGCGTGACCAGCACTGGCGTGCGTTGACCCGGCACCAGCACCGCGCCGATGAGCACGTCGGCAAAGCGCACCACCTTGCCGATGTTGAGCGCGTTGGAGGTCATGGTGATCACGCGCTGGTCCAAATTTGCAATGCGTTCGAGCCGAGTCATATCATGATCCAGCACGTACACCTTGGCGCCGAGTCCGGCGAAGGCCCGCGCCGCGTACGTGCCCACCACGCCCGCGCCGAGGATAGACACCTCTGCCGGAGGCACGCCCGGCACGCCGCCGAGCAAAATACCTTTGCCGCCGCGATCGTTCCTCAGCAAACCGGCGGCCACACTGGCCGACATGCGCCCGGCAATTTGGCTCATGGGCGTAAGCACCGGCAGTGAACCGTCGTCGGCCTGAACGGTTTCGAGAGCGATGGCGGTAATCTGTTCGCGGAGCAGAGTCTCAAGATTATCGGGCGAGGCCGAGGCCAAATGCCAGAAAGCCATCACCGCCTGCCCGCGCCGCAACCAAGCCAGTTCCTCGGAAGTGGGGCGGGCCACTTTGACTACGAGATCGGCCCGGCCATAGGCCTCTTCGCCGGAGTAAACAATGTGCGCTCCGGCGCGGGCGAAATCTTCGTCCTCGAACCCCGCGCCCAGTCCGGCGCCGCGCTCGACATAGCAGTGATGCCCGTCCGCAGTTAAAAGTTGAATCCACGCCGGAGTGAGGCCGACACGGTTGTCGTCGGGCCGTCGTTCGCGTGGGGTGCCGATATTCATATCTACCTCACCATGAGATTTGTCTTACGACAACAGAGTGCTCTTCAAATTGTGTTTGGTCGCATACGCGGCGGCTTCGGCGCGATTGGCCAGGCCGAGCTTGCTCAATATGTTGCTGACGTAATTTCTCACCGTGCCTTCGCCCAGATGTAGATCGTGCGCGATCTCGCGATTGGTCTTGCCTTCGGACACCAGCGACAACACCCGGCGCTCTTGTTCGGTGAGTTGCGAAAACGCGGTGGATTCCTGCTCGCGCGCCGCGCGGCGCACTTCGGTGAACACGCGCTCGGTGAGAGCCGGGTCGAGCAATGAATTGCCTTGACCCACCGTTTCAATGGCGCGGATGAGGTCTTGCCCTCCGGCTTGTTTGAGTACGTAACCTACCGCGCCGGCGCGAATGGCCGCAAAGAGCATCTCGTCTTCGGCATAGCTCGTGAGCATGATGACTTTGGCTTCCGGCAATTGCGCCGTCAGTTCGCGGCAGGCGTCAATGCCGCTGCCCCCGCCCAGGCGAATGTCCATCACCACCACGTCCGGTTTGTGGGCGAGGGCTTTTGTTACCGCTTCCGTGGCGGACGAGGCCTCGGCCACCACTTCCATATCCGGGTGGCGTTCGATGAGCGCCTTCAGCCCCAAACGCACGACTTCATGGTCGTCTACGAGCATGATTCTTTGTCGTTGCATAAGCTCATTTTACTCTGCGGCGCCATGATTGGGCAAGCGCGTGGTTGTCAGGAGCGGAGGAATGCTCTACAATCGCGGCAATTCAGATGAATTCTCCAGGCAATCCAAATCGTGATTCTCAAATGATGCCGGCCCAGTTGCTGGCCTTGCGCGAAGCCGTGTTGGCCATTTCGGCTGACCTTTCACTCGCCGAGACTCTCAAGCATATTGTCAGGGCGGCGGCGACCCTGGCCGACGCTCGTTACGCGGCATTGGGTGTGCCGGACGAAGCCGGCGAGTTTTTGATCGAGTTTGTGACCACCGGGATCGCGCCTGAAGATGAAGCACGCATCAGCCATCGCCCGCGCGGACACGGCCTCCTCGGCATTATTCTGCGCGAGGGCCAGAGCCTCCGCTTGCGCGATCTCCGCCAACACCCGCAGTCCGCAGGTTTTCCGCCCAACCATCCACCCATGACGAGCTTCTTGGGCGTGCCGGTCGTTCACAAAGGAAAACTGATGGGCAACCTGTATCTGGCCGACAAGCGCCATGCGGATGAATTCGCCGCCGACGACCAGAATCTCATTGAAATGTTGGCCGCCCACGCCGGCATTTCAATTGAAAATGCGCGCCTGTACGAAAAGGTCCAACAACTGCGCGTCATCGAGGAGCGCCAACGCATCGGCATGGATTTGCACGACGGCGTCATTCAATCCATTTACGCCGTAGGGTTGACGTTGGAATACGTCAACGGGCTGATTGGCGAAAGCGTCAACAGCGGGGTCAGCGACCGGCTCAAGGGCGCCATTGATGCCCTCAATGCCACCATCCGTGATATCCGTTCCTACATTCTCGATCTACGGCCGCGCCGCTTTGACGGCGATAACCTCATTGCCGGACTGAGACACCTGTTGGCTGAATTCCGCGCAAACACTTTGATGGAAGTTGAGATGCATGCCGACCCGGCCGCCGACCGCGCGCTCGCGCCGGATGCACGCCTGGCGCTCTTTCACATTGCCCAGGAGGCGCTTAGCAACGCCGCTAAACACAGCAATGCCTCACGCTTTGAGGTGAAGTTGTTGGACGAGGACGGCGCAGTTGTCTTGACATTGAGAGACAACGGGCGGGGCTTCAAGCCGGATCAAGTGGAACGGACAGTGGGGCACGGCTTGCTGAACATGCAAGATCGGACGACGGCCATTGGCGGCCGCTTGATCCTCAACAGTTCCGGCGGCACGGGCACCGAGGTGCAAGTGCGCTTGCCGAAACGCGCCGGGGGCTAGACCCGGCAATTACGCCGGCACGGCGGCCGTGAATGTTTTGTGCCCGTTACCGGCCAAATCCCCGAATTTTGTTTGCGCCAGTTTGGCCACCAACTCGGCTTGAATGTTGCACCACACCGGACGCACGGCGCAATCGTCGGCCAGCACGCACAACTCAGGGTCGTTCAAACATTCGTTGATCTTCACCGGACCGTCAATGGCCTCGACAATATCCAGCAAACTGATCTCATTCGGGGACTTAGCCAACGAGACCCCGCCGCGCGCGCCACGGGCCGCGCGCAAAACGCCTGCCGCCGAAAGCTGGGAAATGATTTTGGCCAGGAACGTGACGGGGATTTTTTGATCCTGGGCAATTTTAGCCGTCGAAATCCGCGTGCCCGGGTCGCGCTGTGCCAGGAAAAGCACGGCGCGCACTGCGTAGTCTGCTTGTCGGGTAATTTGCATTTTGTCCTCCCCAGATTACTTGCTTTTGCCTTTTTCTTTGATAGGGATCAACAGAACAGGAATGTTCGCCCCGCGCAAAACCGCCTCGGCCACACTGCCGTACAGCAAGCGGGTTAACCCGGATCGCCCGTGCGTGGACATGACAATCAAATCCACTGCTTCGGCCTTGGCCGTGGCGACGATCACTTCCGCCGGTTCGCCGAGCGCGGCCTGAATGCGAGCTTCAACGCCCGAACCGAGCCACTTGGCTTTGACGCCGTGCAGGTAGCCCTCGGCTTCTTCGCGATGCCGCCGGGTGTAATCCGGACGAATCTCCTGCTGTCGCAGGCTCAGGCCGACCGAGATCGGCGTCTCGTCCTCGACAGTGATCACGCGCAACAAAACGATCTTGGCCCCGAATTTTTCGGCGATCTCTAGCGCCGGGCCAATGGCGCGCTCGGAGAATTCAGAGCCGTCGAGGGCAAGGAGTATCTTATCGAACATAGCGGCGGCGCAACATCACTGAACGATCAAAGCGGTGACCATGCCGAACATGCCGTGCGCGGATTCGGCGTGGGTGAGAATGTGGCAGTGGAAAGCCCACACGCCGGGCTCGTCGCACGTCACCTGCACGTCATATCTTTCTCCGGGAGCGACAGTCAACGTGTCGCATTTGTAAGTTTGCGGCAGCAGCCAGCCGTCTTTGGCAAACACCGTTTGCGGCAAGCCGTGCAAGTGCATCGGGTGGATCATGAGTCCTTCGTTCATGTAGCGGACACGGATACTCTGCCCGAGTTTGGCGATGATCGGCTGAGTGTACGGAAAGCTCTTGCCGTTGATGGTCAAGCCGATGCCGCTGTCGTTGAGCACCATCGTGTATTCGGCGTCCACCGGCGGTTCGGCGCTGGCGTCCTTTGGCTCGATAATGAACGCGCCCATCAGCCCTTTGGTCACCTGCTCGGCGGCGTTGTGGTGCGAGTGGTACATGTGCGA
>CAYYCF010000092.1:0-8835 GCA_964470235.1 uncultured Anaerolineales bacterium
CACCGCAAGAAAGTGGCGGAAATGAAATACGTGCGCGAAGCGACGGAGTCCATCGTGCCGTATCTCAAGCCGGGCAATTTGGTGATTCTGGAGTCTACCGTGCCGCCGCTCACTTGCCGCGACTTCATGACACCCATCCTCGAAAAGAGCGGGTTGAAAGTCGGGGAGAATTTGTACCTGGCGCATTGCCCGGAGCGCATTTTGCCCGGCGATGTGTTTTACGAAATCGTGCATAACGACCGGATCATCGGTGCGGCGGATCCAAAGGCGCGCGACCTGGCTTCGGCAATGTATGCGTCGTTTGTCGAAGGCAACTTGTATCAGACCGACGACGTGACCGCCGAGTTGTGCAAGCTGATGGAAAACACCTATCGCGACGTGAACATTGCGCTGGCCAACGAATTTGCGGCAGTGGCCGAAAACTTGGGTATTGACCCACTGGAAGCGATTGAGTTGGCAAACAAACATCCGCGCGTGAAGATTCTCAAACCGGGCATCGGTGTCGGCGGGCATTGTATTCCGCTCGATCCGTGGTTCATCAAAGAAGTAGACCCGGAAAACTCGCGCCTGATCTTTACCTCACGCCTGATCAACGACGAAATGCCCGGCAGGATCGCCGGAAAGATTCGTCGAGCGGTGCGCGACATTACGGCCCCGAAGATCGTCGCCATCGGTGCGGCGTATAAGGCCAACACCGAAGACCCGCGCGAAAGCCCGGCGATTGAGATCGTGCGCTTGTTGCGTGAGGACGGCTACGACGTGGCGCACTACGATCCGTTAGTGGACGGTTACCGTTGGCCGAAGGCGCTCGCCGATGCGTGCGCCGGGGCTGACTTGCTGGTAATTCTCATTCCGCACGATGTGGTTATGGATGAACTCAACGCGCACCGCGCGGCTGTTGAGGCCGCGATGCGCGCGCCCCGTATTCTATCTTTTGGATGATCTCCGCAGGTCTCGGCATTCTCACTATCGGCGCGAGTTGTGTCTGGCTGTGGCCGCTCACGCGCCGCGCTTTGCGCCCGTTAAGCGATAATCCGATCTACGAACCGCTGGCTCTCGTCGCCGGAGTCGGCCTGAGTCTGGGCGGGCTGTCTCTGCTGATGATGTGGCTCGGATTGCTTCCCGGTAATTGGCTGAAGCCGGAGGTCGTGCTGGCAATTCCGTGGATCGGGTTGGCAATCTCGGCCGCATTCACATATCCCCCCTTCGGCAGATCACAAAATCGCAGTGGCGGCAGTGGCGACTTAGGCCGCTCGACCCAATCAGCAACTAAGGCACAGCCCGCGACAAACACGCGAGTCGCTACTACGGTCGCTGCTACGGGCCGCTCTTACGTTTGGTTGAACCTGATCTGCCTCGGCGGACTGTTCCCAATTTTCGTCAACGTCATCTCATATCCGTTTTACACGTACGACGTGCTGGCGCGTTATGCGCCCAACGCGCGTTTGCTGTTCGCCGCGCGGCACATCCCCGACACGCTCACCGGCTATCCGCTCGGCGTGCAAATGTTGTATGCGGCCGGCTTCATGGCGGCGGGCGCGGTCAACGATCACTTTGCCGGAATTTACGCCGGTGTTTTGGCCGCCGGAATGATCGGAATCGTGTGGGTGGTAGCGCGGCTGATGTTTTCGGAGCGTGCGGCCTGGGCGGCGGCTGTGCTCGTTTTCAGTTCGTCCGTGTTCGTCAATTGGTCAACGTCGGGATATATAGACATACCCGACGGCTTTTATCACGGCTTGACGTTTGCCTTCGCGTTTCTGTGGTTGCGCGATGGAAAGAGTCGTTACGCTCTCCTCACTGGAATCTTCGCCGGGCTGGCGTTGTGGGTCAAGCAGTCGAGTCTGGTTTTGATTCCGGCGTTGGCCGTCGTGCCGCTCTTGCGTCTGCGTTTGCCGCTCTCGTGGGCGCGCGCGCGCCGCGAGATAGGGCTTGGGCTTTTCTCCGGCGGGATGTTGCTCTCCATCGCCGCGCCCTGGTATTTTCGCAGTTATCTTTTGGCCGGGCCGGGCGGCGTAGTGCCTGCGCCTAGCACGTACGATGCGCTGTTCGTTAATCGCTCGCTCTCGGCGCTGATTGACTTTTGGGCGCGGCGCGCCGATTGGGGATGGCCGTTTGCGCTGTTCACGATCTTCGGCGGCGCGTTGTGGCTGATCTCGTTTGTTTGGCCGCGAATCACGGGGCAGGCGGATTCGGGCGCGGACACCCGCCGCATCATTCTGTTGTGGGCGGCGTTTGTCATTCCCTATCATTTGATCTGGTGGTGGCAATTCACTTATCAAAGCCGCTACTTGCTCACCTCATTGCCAATGTACGCCGCGCTGGCCGGATTCGCGGTGGACTGGTTCGCCACGCGAGTAACGATCCTTCGGCGCGTTCCGGCCTGGGCGGCGGTGGCCGTGTCGGCGGCGTTGGTGATCGGCGGCGTGAGTTCGCGCGTAGGGGCGGTATATTATCTCGTCACCGACCCGCTTCAAAGTGACGATGTGAAATTGACTCGCCGCGCAACGGACTCGTGGCTGTTGGCAAAATACGTGCGCGAGAACGCCGCGCCTGGATCCAAACTATACGTGATGGATGGCTCGTTGGCGTACTGGCTGTACGATTACGAATTGCGCGTGGGCTACCCGACGGCGCTTGACGAACTGCGCGGCTACGATTATTACGTCGTCGCGCCGTGGGGTGATAGCGTGTTGAGCGCGCTCGGCCAATCGGCGCCAGAGATTGACCCCGCCTTGGGTAACCCGGCCTTGTTCACCGAGCTTTACCGTTCGGGCGAAAACGGCGAAGTTCTGTATTCGGTTAATTTCCCGTGATGATTGCATTGGCGTGGCTATGGGGGTTGATCTGGCTTGGCGTGGCCTCATTTGCGCTGTGGCCGCTGGTGAACAAGTGGTTTGCCCCGTCCGACGCTGACGAGGCCAGACTCATCCGCTGGCCGCTGACGATTGGACTCAGCCTGGGCGCGTTGACGCTGTGGATGTTAGCCGTCGGCCTTTGGCGGATCAACGTTTGGGTGGCGTTGGCGTTTCCGCTAGTGGCCATTATTTCACCACTGAGCGCACAGAGACCGCTGAGCGCAATCAAAATAAAAAACTCTGTGCTCTCCGTGTTCTCTGTGGTGAATACTTTTCTGCTTGCACTGCGGCGCGGGAATTTGAAATCGTGGCTGGTCTTGGCCGGGTTGATCGCGCTGGCCGTCGTGCTGGGGCAGGCCACCTATTATCCCTTCACCGGCGACGACGAGATCAGCCGCTATGCTTATTATGCGCGATTGATTTTCACGCAGGGCAACATTGGCGCAGACGTGCGCGGCTACCCGATGCTGATGGCCCTGAGTTACGCTTACGTTTTTTTCGTCACCGGCCAACTGGCCGAGCAACTCGCCAGACTCATTCCAGTTCTGCTCTCGGCCTCAACCGTGATCGCAACGGCCGCCTTGGGGCGGCGATGGTTCGGGGCGCGGGGCGGCTGGGCGGCAGCATTCATGTTGATTGCGACGCCGCTCTATTTGTATTGGTCGCCCGATGGATACGTTGACATTCCTACCGCGCTCTATTTTGTTTTGGGTGCATACGCCGCCGACGTGTGGTTAGCTGGAAGACAACTGCGCTGGGCGGCGCTCGCCGGTGTGTGCGCCGGGCTTGCGCTGTGGACAAAGCAAGCCGGGTTTGCGATGCTCCCCAGTTTAGGACTCGTGTTCGCCTGGGGGATGGCGGGCGATTGGTTTGGCGGCAAACGCGAGTCGACGGCGCGGGCGGCGCGGGATGGTTTGATCGCGCTGGCGGCCGCCTTTATCGTCGGCGGGCTGTGGTATTTGAGGAATGTATATTACGATGGATGGGGCAGTGCTATTCCCGATCCCGGCGCGTTTTACACGCAGCAAGCGGATCGCAGTCTGACAATGCTGATTCCGTTTGTCGGCCAGTTCCGCGCCTTCGGCATTTTTGCTTCGCCGCTTTACATCATCGGGTTGACGTGGGGGCTGGCAAAAATCAAGCAGGCGGCCTGGCCGTTGATCTGGGGCTTGCCGTACACGCTGTTATGGTGGTGGCTATATTCATACGACCCGCGCTTTTTGTTGACGGTTCTGCCGTTTTACGCCGCGCTTGCCGGTGGCATGATCGGATGGGTTGTTGAGACGCGAATACAAACTATCTCGAAGATGGCGCGATGGACGGTGATTGGTTTGATCGTGCTGGGAGCTGGAGCATCCGCGGTTGGGTCGCAGTTGGGAGGTCTGCGGCAATGGGTCGTTGCGCCGACGGCCACGTACGCCGAGCGTTTGACCCGGGCCAAGGGCGATATGTACCCGACCGTCGAATTCATCCGCGACCGCCTTCCGCCCGCAGCGCGCATCGTTTCGATTGACGGCCGCTACCGCTACTATTTGATTGACCGCTCGATTGACGTGTTTTATCCCGGCAAGTATTCTGATCTGGCAAAGTACGATTACTTCGTGCTTGGCTCGTGGTGGCACGACACCTACGTTGGTTTCGGCCTGGGCGATAGCGACGTGGTCAGCGCCATTGACGACCCGACAAAATTGGAGCGGATATACTTCGGGCCGACCAACAGCATGGCCGTGTATAGAGTGGTCAAACCGTGATCGCTCCGCTCGATGTTTCCATCGTGCTGCCGTGCCTCAACGAGGCCGCCACGGTCGGCCGGTGCGTAGAAAAGGCCAAACGCGCGCTCGAGGCCAGCGGTCTGCGCGGCGAGATCATCGTCAGCGATAACGGCTCGACCGACGGCTCACAGTCTGTTGCAATGGAATCTGGCGCGCGCGTGGTGCATGCCGAACGGCGCGGCTACGGCAGTGCGTACATTCACGGCATCGCCGCCGCGCGCGCGCCCGTCATCGTCATCGCCGACAGCGACGACACGTACGATCTGGGTGACGTCCCACGTCTGTTCGCCAAAGTGCGCGAAGGCTGCGATCTGGTGCTGGCTTCACGGTTGAAGGGAAGAATCCTGCCCGGCGCGATGCCCTGGCTGCATCGCCGCGTGGGCAACCCCGTCCTCACCGGATTGCTCAACCTGCTATTCGGCGTGCAGTTGAGCGACACGCACACCGGTATGCGCGCTTTCACGCGCGAGGCTTACGACCGCATGAATCTGAGAACGACGGGCATGGAATACGCCAGTGAAATGATTGTCAGCGCGGCGCAAGTGCGCATGAAAATCGCCGAAGTGCCGATCACGTATTACCCGCGCGCGGGCGAGAGCAAACTGAACACTTGGCGCGACGGCTGGCGGCATTTGCGATACCTCATGCTCCGCAGTCCCACCGCGCTGTTTATTCTGCCGGGCGTGTTGTTCACCGCGCTCGGCTGGCTGCCGCTCGTCGCGCTCGCGCCGGGGCCGATCACCCTCGGCCGATACTTCTTCGACTTCCATTACATGATCGTGGGCAGCGCCCTGGCCCTGTTGGGAATGCAGACATTACTGCTTGGACTGCAAGGCAAAAGCTATCTGGTGGCGCGCGGTTTGGATCGGCGCGACGGGCTTATTGACTGGTTTCAGTCGCACGTCACGCTGGAGCGCGGGCTGTTGTTTGGCAGTTTGTTGCTCGTCGTCGGTGCCGGAGTTGGCATCAACATTTTCCTCATCTGGGCCGAACACAGCTTTGCCAACATCAACGAACTGCGAAGCGGCCTGCTGGCCCTGACGTTGAGTGTGAGCGGCACGCAGATCATATTCAGTTCGCTCTTCCTGAGTTTGCTTGATATCGAGGCGCGTGATTAATGCCCCTCCGCATTATCGTCGTTCAGGAAACCGACTGGCTCAAGCGCGGGCCGCACCAACAACATCATTTATTTGAGCGGCTCGCGGCGCGCGGTCACGCCATCACCGCGCTCGATTTTGAGATTCAATATGAGCCGTGGCCGAAAGCGCCGCTCCTCGCGCCGCGCGGCGAGTGGGCCGCAGTCCGCCGCACGCCAGTCGACTCGCCCGGCGTGACCGTCATTCGTCCGGCGACGATCCGCCTGCCCTTCCTCGCCCGCCCCATCGCGCTCCTCACCTTCTACTTCGAACTGAGCCGCCTGTGCCGCGCTCACCGGCCGGATGTGATCGTCAGTTATGCCCTCTCCACCGGCCTGCCGGCGCTGATCGCCGCGCGGCGTTTCGGCGCGCCGTTCCTATTTCACGTGATTGACGCACTGCACACGATTGTGCCGTCCCCGATTCTTCGACCGGTGGCGCTGGCCTTCGAGCGCGGTCTCTTGCGGACGGCAGATCGCACGCTGTACATCAACGAGGGGTTGCGGCAATATGGAATCGGGTTGGGCGCAAAGGCCGATCGGGCGAGCATGATTCGCACCGGCGTTGACTTGACTCGTTTTCGCCCCGATCTCGAATCCGGCGAACTGCGCGCCCGGTGGGGTCTGGCCGCCGATGACGTTGTGATTTTGTTCATCGGCTGGCTGTATGATCACGCCGGAGTGGATACGCTGATACGCGCTTTGCCCGGCCTGCCGCCGAAGGTGAAACTGCTGGTCGTCGGCGCGGGCGAAGCCGACTCGAAGTTCAAGGCACTGCGCACAGGTTTGGGATTGGACGAGCGCGTTATTTTCACGGGGCCTCAACCCTACGATCTGGCGCCGCACTTCATGGCGCTGGCCGACGTGTGCAGCCTGTACTCGACCCTAAACTCCATCACTCGCAACATCGTGCCGATCAAAACTTACGAGTACATGGCCGCCGGCCGCCCGGTGCTGGCCTCGCCTCTGCCCGGCGTGATGACGGATGTGCCGCCCGGCAACGGCGTGCTGTACGTGCCCGAAGATGATCTGCTGACGACCTTGAAGCAATTGCTCGATCAAGCATACCGCCGCAAACTTGGCGCGCAGGCCCGCGCGTTTGTCGAAGCGCATTGCGACTGGGACAAGTTGACGGACGAATTCGAGAGATTGTTGATTGAAGATTGTTGATTTCTGATGTTGTTGCTTGCGTTGCTCCTCCTTTCGTTTGCCGTCCGCCTGCACGGGTTGCTGCAACTGCCCGGCTTCGTGGACGAGGGCAATCATTTGCTGTGGGCGAACGAAATTTGGCAAGGCCACGTTGTTTTTCCGTTCAGCACCGCCAAGGCGCTGGAGATGTATTACCTGGCCGCGTTCTTGCCATTTCGCGCGCCGCTTTGGGTGGGGCGTTTCGGCAGTGTGTTGACGGGCGTGGTGACATTGAGCGGATTGTATGCGCTGGCCCGCGCTCTCGGCAGCCCGCGCGCCGGGTTGTTCGCGGCGGCGTGTTACGCGTTGTTGCCGTGGGCGTTCTTCCACGAGCGGCTGGCCATTGCCGATCCGTTCACGACGGCGGTGGCGATCCTGCTCGCATGGATCGCTGTGGAATGGGTTAAGCGGCCCACTGCACGGCGCACGGCGGCGTTGACGTTGTGCTTGTTGTGCCTGCCGCTGGCAAAATTGAGCGCCGCGCCGTTGGCGATTTTGCCGGCGCTAATAACGTGGCTGAAAAACAAATCTGCATTACGCCGATTGTGGCTGCCCTACAGCGCGGCGATTGTGATCGTGGCCTCCATTCTACTGTTGGTCAACCTGCGCTATTCGGTGGGCGGCGAGCTTTCTGGCCGAAACGTGATCGGCCTGCAATGGTCGGAGTGGATTCTGGCTAACAGCCGCGATGCCACGCAATGGAGCCGCCACTATCTTGGCTGGGCCGGCGCGTTGATTTTCATCGGCGCGGGAGTGGCGGCATTTCGGAGAACGCCGCTTTCCATCGTCGCGCTGGCGGGCTTCCTGATCGCAAGCGGCACGTTTATCTTTGCGCCCTCGACGGCTTTCCCACGCTACTATTTGCCCGCGCTCGCCTTCGGCAGTTTGCTGGCGGGGGAGACCGCTACACTGTTCGAGCGGAGTCTATCGCTGCGCCGGCGTCCGCTGGTCGGCGTTGTGTTTGCCGCCGCGCTCGGTCTGCCGTTTGCCGCTTTTGCAACGCAGGCCTACGCACTTCCCGAGGCGCTCGATCTGGCTGAAATAGATCGGCAACAACACGTCACCTCGTGGTCGTCGGGCTATGGCATTCGCGACGCCGTTGCGTACACTGCCGGCCTGGCGAGCCGCGAGCCGCAACCGGCAGTTGTGTATACGAGTGATCTGGCGACGCTGGTCATCGCCAAGTTGTATTGGCCGCCGGATGCCCACGGCCGCATTTATGAAATCTGGGACGCGAATGCGCCAGACGTGATCGCCACCGTCCCCACCGGGAGGCCGACGTATTTGATCGCCGACACCGGTTTCCCGCCGGTTGTGTTCGCGGGGGTGAATATCGTTGCTCGCGAACTGGCGCGCTTTCCGCGCCCGTCCGGCGGCTCGGAAGTCATCGTTTATCAATTGATCGCAGCCGGGCCATAATGCTTTTTGCGATTCTTCTTCTCACCGTCGTTTGCTATTTTCTCCCCGGCCTGCTTCTGCACGTCTGGTTGCGCGAGCGCGAGTTCAGCCTGCCCGTCTGCCTCGGGCTTGGCCTGTCCATCCTCATCGTGTTGGACGTGTGGGCGGCGAGCATCGCCGGCTATCGCTTCCCGCTTCAAGTTGGATTGAACGTTGGCCTTATTATTGGATTAGGGTTGGGGTTGCGGCGAAGATCGAGTCTTGTAACTGAGTGGATCGCGTGGGCGCGGCGTCAAACGCCCTGGCCTTTTTGCGCGTGGGCGGCCGTCGCCGCCATCTTCCTTGTCCCGGCCTTTGTCGTCCCTTTGCCCTTCGACACCGACGCGCAGGGTTTCAGCCTGCTTGCGCTCACCGCGCGCTTGAGTGGAAGCATCACCACGCTGGCTCCGTTCTGGCCGCAGATCAAGTATCTCTACTCGCCCGCGTT
>CAYYCF010000093.1:0-2275 GCA_964470235.1 uncultured Anaerolineales bacterium
ACCACCACTGCGCCTTCGGTCGGGTCGCCCACCATGCGATACGAGACCTGCTCTTCTGCTTGGCCGGAGTATTCGAGCAGCGCATCGCTCGCCAACATCCCGGCCCACAGTAGTGTGGTCACTGCCGGATGACCGGAGAAATTCAAGTGGTCGCCCTCGTGCAAGAACTGGCCTTGAGGGTTGTATCCGTCGCCCGTAATTTCAAAGGTGTCGCCGTCACACCACAACGCCACCGCCGTCATCTGGTTTTGCGTGAGCGTGCCGGTTTTGTCGGAGCAGATCACCGAGGCCGAGCCCAGGGTTTCCACCGACGACAACCGGCGGATGAGCGCGTGCCGCTTGACCATTTCTTGCATGCCGAGCGCGAGACTGATGGTGACGACGGCCGGCAAGCCCTCCGGCACGGCGGCAATCGCCAGACTCACGGCGATGATGAAGACTTCGGTGATTCGATCCGAGAAATTCTTGAGATAGGCCAGCAACCCGCCGCCCGGGGAGACGACCTGCGCGAGATCGGTTTGATTGATCAGTGCGACGACAAACACAATGCCGACGATGACGAGCGAACCGATGCTCAGCGCCCGGCCCAACTCGTCCAGCCGCCGTTGAAGCGGCGTCTCTTCCTCTTCGACGGCGGCCAGCATGTCGGCGATGAGGCCGATTTGCGTGTGGTGGCCGGTGGCGATGACCACCCCGGTGCCGCGCCCGTACGACACGATAGTGCCCATGAACGCCGTGTTCTTGCGGTCGCCCAACGGAATGTCACGGTCGTGAGTGGCCGCGGCGCGCTTTTCCACCGGCACCGACTCGCCGGTCAGGGCCGCCTCTTCGATCCGCAGATTCACGCTTTCGATTAACCGCACGTCGGCGGGGACAAAGTTTCCGGATTCGAGCAAGACCACGTCGCCGGGAACCAGCTCGCGCGTGGGCACGTTGATGCGCGAGCCGTCGCGGATGACGCGGGCATCGGGCGCGGCCAGTTTTTTCAACGCGGCCAGCGCCTGCTCGGCGCGCGATTCTTGTATGACGCCGATGACGGCGTTGAGGATTACGATGGCAATGATGGCCGCCGCTTCCACGTCGTCGCCGAGAAAAAACGAAATAATGCTGGCGGCGATCAACAACAGCACCACGAAACTTTTCAATTGATCGAGAACGAGTCTCCAAAACGGCGTGGGGGGCTTTTCGCGCAGTTCGTTTGCGCCGTGTTCGGCCAACCGGCGCTGCGCCTCAGCCGATGTCAAGCCTTTTTCGCTATGCGTTTCTAATTCTCGAAGCACGTCCGGCACCGATTGGCTGTGCCACGCAACCTGTTTTGCAGACGATTGATTTTGCGCCATCCATCTCTCCCATCGCGGGTACAACCCGCTCCTACGACTACCCGACCACTTGCTTACTTGACTACTTGGCTACCTGACTACCCTCCAACGAATTTCACTTTGTATCCCAACGCCTCCAACCGCGCCGCTATCCGTTCCTGGTGATCGCCTTGAATCTCGATCTCGCCGTCTTTCACCGTGCCGCCCGCGCCGCACAGCTTTTTGAGGTCCGTACACAGTTTTTCAAACGTGGCCGGGTCGTGGCGCAGACTGCCGACGACGGTGACGGTTTTTCCTTTGCGCTGTTTGCTGTCGCGCCAGAGCCGCGCCGTTTGCCCTTTGGCCGGCGATTCTTTCACCGCCTTCTTTTCGGGTTCGGGGTCGGGGTGGGTGGAGTATACGATGGGCATAGATTGTTCTACCGCAGAGAACGCGGAGAGCGCAGAGAATTAATTTGTCAATCTTATCTCAGCGGACTCCGTGTTCTCTGCGGTGAATTACGTATAGCGCCTCAAGATTGTCCGCACGGAACCGGCGTAGCTTTCGCCAAATAGATTCAAATGATTCAGCAGGTGGTACAAATTATACAGGTCGAATCGGTCGCGGTAGCCGGAGGTCAGCGGGCGCGCGGATTCGTATGCGCCGAAGAAAGCTGATGGCACAGACCCGAACAGTGTCATCATCGCCAGATCGGCTTCGGCCCAGCCGTAGTGCGCCGCCGGATCGATCAGCACCGGTTCGCCCTGCGGCCCGGTGTGAATGTTGCCGCTCCACAGGTCGCCGTGAATCAGGCTGGCCGGTTGGGGCGGGATGAGAAAGGAAATACGGGAAACGAGGGAAATGAGGGAACTGTGTGTGTTGGAGTCGAGGCGGTGGTTGCGGCGGGCGAGGTCGGCCTGGTAGCGCAGGCGGTGTTCGCCGAAGAATCGGTATCCGTCCTCTTCCCACGTATTGAT
>CAYYCF010000093.1:2375-8818 GCA_964470235.1 uncultured Anaerolineales bacterium
TCGGTGTCGAGCCGCGAGGCGTTGTTAATGCATCCGCCGCCGAGCGCGCGCGAGTTGCGTATTTCGCCGTAGCCGTTGGCGCGGCAGAAGTTGACGACGGGGGGCGGAAGGTTCATGGCGCTTGCAACTGTTCGGAGTTTAACTTCAACAATACTTACATCCTCGTCTCTCCGCTTCCACTATCGCCTGATCCGCGCTCCAAAAGAAATTGTTTTCGCCGATGGCTTCCATCAATCCCCCGCGCTTCAACATTTGACGGACATCCTCGTGCACACCGGCCAGCATCAGCGTGCCGCCTTTGGCGGTCAGGCGGTCGCGCAATGACGACACCACCTGCAAACCCGACGTGTCAATTAACGGCACGCCGCGCATGGAAAGAATCAGCGCGTGCGTTTCACCCAAGCGGGCAAACGCTTCGTTGAAGTTTCCGGTGGCGGCGAAAAACAGCGGGCCGGTGAGATAGGCCACGCGCACGTGGCGGCATTGGCCGGTCGTATTGATGCCGCGCTGGCGTAGTTTCTCCACGTCCACTTCCTGCACCTCAATATCAATGCTCGCGCTCTGATTCAAAAACACTGCGCCCGACAAAAACGCGCCGATCAAAATGGCCTGTGTGAGATCGAGCGTGATTGTCGCCAGCAGGGTGATTGAAAACGTAATGACGGCCGTTTTGAAACGGTGGCGGAAGATGAAATGGATGGACTCCCACTCGTTCATCCGCCAGGCCGTCACGATCAACACCCCCGCCAGCGCCGCCAGCGGGATGCGCGACATGATCGGCGCCAGCGCGAACATCGAAGCCAGCAAGGCCAGCGAATGAAAGATGCTTACCAACCGCGTCTGCCCACCCGATTTGATTCCTACGCTGCTGCGCGCGATAGCCGCCGTGGCCGGAACGCCGCCGAACAACGGAATGATGATGTTGCCCAGTCCTTGAGCGATCAATTCCTGATTCGCCTGCAAACGGATGCCGGTCATGTTGCTGGCCACTGCGCCGCACAGCAGGCTTTCCACTGCCCCAAGCGCGGTGATGGTCAGGGCGGGCGCGAGGAAGTTCGTCAGGCTATTCCAGGGGATTAAGTCAAAGGTCAAACGCTGACTCAAAATCAGCGTCTGTGGAATATCGCCGATGACGCTTACTTTCCAATTAAGAAGGACGGCGGTCAACGTGGCCAGAATGATTCCGAGCAATGACGCCGGGAAGCGCGCGTTCAATTTTTTCGGCCAAAGGATCATGGCGGCGATGACCAGCCCGCCGAGCGCCACGGCATGCCAATCGGGTGTGTAGCCGCCGCGGAAGTAACCGGCCAATTTCAGCGCCGCCGACTCTGCCCTCGCCGTTGTCGCGCCGAGCAAACTATCAATCTGCCCGATGGCAATGATCAGCGCGATGCCCGACGTGAAGCCGGTGATGACCGGCGCAGGGATGAAGGCGATGAAACGCCCCAGCCGCAGGAGGCCGATGACGAGCAGAAAGACTCCGGCCAGGCCGCCCGCCACCCAGATTCCGGGCAGGCCGTATTTTTGCGCCAGCACGATCAGCACCGCGCTCATCGCGCCCGTTGGGCCCGAGATTTGGTACGGCGCCCCGGACAGCCCGCCGATAATGAGGCCGGCGAGAATCGCGGTAACCAGTCCGGCGGCGGCAGTTGCGCCCGAGGCCACGCCGAAAGCCAGCGCCAACGGCAGGGCCACGGCGGCCACGGTGAGTCCCGCGAGTAAATCCTGCCGAAACTTGTCGGCGGTGTAATCGGTGAATTCGTGTTTGAGAAGTTGAGGGTAAGAACGTCGGGGCATAGTGGTGATTATTTCATTGACTTCAGCAATTCCTTCGCTGAGCGCTCGATCATCTGGTACACGTTCTCGAACCCATCCGGCCCGCCGTAATACGGATCGGGCACATCCAAATGGCCGTCCACTTGTGGGTCGAACTCGCGCAGCAATTTCACTTTGGCGCGGTGAGCAGGAGCGAGCGACGAGAATGATAGCAGATCGGATTTGTTGTCGCCATCCATCGCCACGATGAGGTCAAAGTGATCGAAGTCTCTGCGGTCGAACTGCCGCACGCGATGATGATCAATGGTGATGCCGTGCGCTTTGGCCACGGCGCGCGAGCGCGGGTCGGCCCCCTCGCCGGCGTGCCAGCCGCCCATTCCGGCGGAGTCGATTTCAAATTCGCCGCCGCGCCCGGCTTGCCCGGCCAAGTGCGCGAACACGCCTTCGGCTAATGGACTGCGGCAGATATTGCCGGCGCAGACAAATAGAATCTTTGTTGTCATGGAAAATTACTCGTTCAGAATCCAGACTTGAACCGCCAAGACGCTAAGACCGCGAAGAAAAGCCAAAAATCTTTGCGTCCTTTGCGCCTTCGCGGTGAAAAAGTTTTCGCTAACTGATCCTGATTTCAATCGGATCGATCATCCAAACTCTTTCTCGCAATAGCCGTGCCAGCATCGCCAGCAGGTCGCCGATTTGCGACGGCGGCGCGGGCGGGAACGGCGGCGGGAGCAGGCTGCCGCCGCTTCCGTAATGCCACAGCGTCGGCGTGTATTTGCCCGGCGGCAGTTTCGCCAGTTCTTTCGCCTTCTCAATCGCCGCGTGCATGTCGCCGAATTGATCGATCAATTTGTGCTCAAGCGCCTGCATCCCCAACCACACCCGGCCGCCGCCAACAGAGTCCAGAGTCGGCCCGTCGAGCCTGCGCCCGTCCATCACCACTTTTCTAAAGTCGGCGTAATAGGTTTCCACCTCGGCTTGGGCCGCCGCGCGCAGTTCGGGCGTGAACGGCGCGTCGTCGGCATACATGCCGGCCTTCGCGCCGCGTTGCAGAATGACGCGCTTGGCGTTAAATCGATCATACAGCCCGGCGGTCACCACCTTCACCGAAATCACGCCGATGGAGCCGGTGACGGTCAGCGGCTGGGCGATGATCCACGGCGCGGCGGCGGAGACGTAATATCCGCCCGAGGCGGCGTAGTTCGACATGAGCGCCACCACCGGCTTTTTGCGCCGGGCGCGCTCCACTTCGCGCCAGATCAAATCGGACGCCAACGCCGAACCGCCGCGCGAGTCGACGTAGAACACGATAGCGGCGCAATCGTCGTCTTTTTCAGCCTCTCGGAAATGCTGCGCAATCGTTTCCGCTCCGGCGAAGTCGCTCCCCAAGAAGGGCAGGGGGATAGGCGCCGGGAATTGTTGACTGCGTCCCGGGATGATCGTGCCTTCCAGCGCGATCACCTCCACGAACTTGCCGGAACGCCAACGGATCGGGCGGCGCAGCGCGGGGCCTATCACGCCCCACCGTTTGAGTTCAGCCTTCGGTTGCCCGGACTCCGCCTCTTCCTTCTTCCTAAACAGCGGCCACCACTTTTTCTCCTTCTTTTTCTCTTTCTTTTCTTCCGGCGCCAGAGTTTCGGCCAACGCGTCCTCGTACAGCACGGCGTCAATCAATCCATGCTCGCGCGCCGCCTCGGCGGTGAACGGCGCGTGATCGATCAACTCGCGCACGCGCGACGGATCGAGCTGGCGGCCATCGGCAATAGCGGCCACCATGGTGTCGTATTGGCCGTCCATGATCCAGTTGAGCATGGTTTGATGCTCCGGCGAAATGTCGGAGCGGGCCAAGGTGTCGAAGGCCGCTTTGTACGGCGAGACGTTGATCACTTCGGCTTCGATGCCGTAAACCTTCAGCGCATCTCGGAGAAAGGTGAGTTCGGTCCGCAGTCCGGTGATGGCCCAACGGGCCGGCGGCGGCGCGATGACGGTATCGGCGGCGGCGGCGATGAAATAGTTGAGCGCGCCGTATTCGCCGGCGTAGGCGATGATCTTCTTTCCGCCCTTCCGTAAGCGCGAGATGGCGTCGCGCAGGCTTTGCGCTTGCGCCCAGCCGACGTCCAACCCGTCGAGATTCAACACCACGCCCAGCGGGCGCGGGTCGCCGGCGATTTGATCGAGGATGTTCCGCAAACCGCTGAACGACAAGCCGCTGGCCGCGCCGGGCAAATCGAACGGCAGCCACTTTTGCCAGCGCGGCGGCGGGGGAATGTATTCGGGCAGTGAGCCGGAGAGATTCAAAACGATGTAATCAACGTCCGGCGGCTGAAGCCGTCGGCGCAAATTGTGGAGCGCGGTTTTGCCGTTGACCCACAAATCAACGGCGGCGGTTTTGAGGGTGTGGCGATTCATGCGTGCAAGTTTACCAGAGTTGATGATGCTTTCGAGCCATTGCGCTAATCACGAATGACACGAACCCCACTAATGGCTCTCCTGAAAAAACTGCGATCTCACCGCGAAGGCGCGAAGGGCGCAAAGGATTCGCCCTTGTTTTTCTTCGCGTTCTTGGCGTCTTTGCGGTTCAAACGGGCTTTTTTCAGTGGAGTCATTCGTGCTATTCGCAAATTCGCGTCATTCGTGATTAACACCTGTTAAAATTGCGCTCATCTTTCTCGCAAGGAGTCCCTATGCCCCCGCTCGTTTTCATCATGATTGACGGCGCGCGCTCGGATGCGCTCACCACCGCGCATTGCCCTCACTTCGCCGCGCTTCGCGCCCGCTCGTCGTGGACTCTGCAAGCGTCCAGCGTCATGCCCTCAATCACTTTACCCTGCCACACTTCTATCTTTCATAGCGTGCCACCGGCGCGGCACGGCATCACCTCGAACGTCTGGACTCCGATGGCGCGGCCTCTGCCGGGCATCGTCGAACTGGCTCACACCGCCAAACTGAAGACCGCCTTCATTTACAGTTGGGAATGTTTGCGCGATATGAACCGGCCCCTCAATTTGGACTTCTCGTATTTCTGCGCCAATTATCATTCATCCAACGGCGATCAAGTGCTGGCCGACGAAGCGGCGCGCTACATCGCGGGCGATCGCCCCGATTTCACCTTCATTTACTTTGGCACGGTGGATCAGTGGGGGCACGATCACGGCTGGATGTCTGAGAAATATCTGGCGCAGTTGGAGCGCGTTGACACGGCGCTCGGCACGGTGCTGAACGCGCTCGCGGATGATTACGCCGTGCTGTTGCAAGCCGACCACGGCGGCCACGACCGCAGCCACGGCACGGACTCGCCCGAAGACATGACCATCCCCTGGCTTGTCGCCGGGCCAGGCGTCAAAGGCGGTTATGAGATCAAAGCGCCCGTCAGTCTGCTCGATACCGCGCCCACCGTTGCCCGCTTGCTTGGCGTTGCGCCGCATCCCGAATGGGAAGGGCGGCCTGTTAAGGAGATTTTCGCGTAAGAGATCGCCCACGAATTTCACCAATTCGAGTCTTTCGTGACTCTCCTGAAAAAACTGCGATCTCACCGCGAAGGCGCGAAGGGCGCAAAGGATTCGCCCTTGTTTTTCTTCGCGTTCTTGGCGTCTTGGCGGTTCAAACGGGCTTTTTTCAGTAGAGCCTTTCGTGCAATTCGTGTAATTCGTGGCAGAATCCGTCAACCGCCGAACGGCGCTGGCAGTTCTGCTGTATCATTCCCGCAATGGACGAACCCGCCCTCATCCAGCACGCGCAGCGCGGCGATCTCGATTCCTTCAATCGCCTCGTGCTTGCCTATCAGTCGCCCGTGTACAACCTGGCCTATCGCATTATGGGCGACGGCGACTCGGCGGCGGACGCCACGCAAGATGCGTTTATCTCAGCCTACAAAAATATCAAGAGCTATCGCGGCGGATCGTTCAAAGGCTGGCTGATGCGCATTGTCACCAATGCCTGCTACGACGAGCTTCGCCGCCGCAAGCGCCGACCGGCGGCCTCGTTGGAAGCGCTCGCCGTCGTGGAGTCCGGCCCGGACGCCGAGGGCGAAGCCAAACTGATCAGCGACGCCGAATCGCCCGAAGCACATGCCGAACGATCCGAACTGTCCGCCGCTATTCAGCATTGCCTCGACGCCCTGCCCGATGATCAACGCCTCGCCGTCGTCATGTGCGACGTGCAGGAAATGGATTACGGCGAAATCGCCCGCGCCACGCGCGTTGCCCTCGGCACGGTGAAGAGCCGCATCGCCCGCGCCCGAGTCAAACTGCGCGACTGCCTCTCGCGCGCGCGGGAACTTTCCTCCGCTGGGCCGCGTCTGAAGGAGGGGCAGCTATGACGTTTCCTTCCTCTGATCGCGACCTTGAACAACTTTCGGCGTATCTCGATGATGCGCTCTCTCCATCCGAACGCCGCACACTCGAAGCCCGGCTGGCCGCCGACGCGCGCCTGCGAAAGACGCTGGACGAACTGCGCGCCGTGAAAACGAATCTGCGCGAACTGCCGCCGGTGAAGCCGCCTCGCAGTTTCACGCTCACGCCGAAGATGGCCGGAGCGCCATTGCGCGCCGCGCCATCGTTCGTCCCCGCGTTGAACTGGGCCACCGCCATAGCCGCACTGCTCTTTGCCGTCCTCCTCACCGCCGATCTTTCCGGCGGATTCTCCGCGCGCGAACTCGCCGCGCCCGC
>CAYYCF010000094.1:0-1390 GCA_964470235.1 uncultured Anaerolineales bacterium
CGCCCGCGCCCTCGCCGTTGCGCGCCGCCGAACTGGCGCTTGGTTTGATCCTGATCGGCCTCATTGCAGTAACCCTCATCTCTCGCCGCCGGTAATTGCACCACAGAGAGCACGGAGAAACAACAGCTTCTTCAGTATCTCTGTGCTCTCCGTGTTCTCTGTGGTGAGATATATGCCAAGAATAAATTACTGCCTCAACTGCGGTCACGCCATGGAAGAACGCCTGGCCTTCGGCAAAATCCGCCCGGTCTGCCCGGCCTGCAAGCGCGTGCATTTCGTCGATCCCAAAGTGGCGGCGGCAGTGTTGTTGGAGTGTGACGGCAAAGTTCTGCTCACGCGCCGGGTGAACGATCCCCGGCGGGGCCTGTGGGTGACTCCCGGTGGCTTCGTGGACGCCGACGAAGACCCCCAGGCCGCCGCCGCGCGTGAGTGCGAAGAGGAAACGGGATTGAAGATCGAAATCGTCGAACTACTCGACGTGCTTTCGACTCGCGGCTTCCCCAACGGCGCGAGCATTGTGATCTTCTACCGGGGGAAAGTTATCGGCGGGGAGTTGAGGGCCGGTGACGATGCGGATCGGGTCGAATGGTTCGGCCCGGATGAACTGCCGGAGATCGCGTTCGAGTCGACGAAGAGGGTGCTGGAGAGGTGGAAGAAAAAATCCCAAATCCCAGGCACAGCCCGCGAAAAGCACGCGAGGCCCAAATCCCAAAGTTGAACGATTGGGATTTGGCAGTTGGGATTTGGGATTTTCATATGGTCGGGGCGGGCGGACTTGAACCGCCGACCCCCGCCCACCACGCCCAAGTCCGCAAGTAAGGGCGGCCTACGGGCCGCTAGATGCGCCATTCGACCTGTTCTTTTGCTGGAGGCGCTTGATCTCCTCTTGTAATGTCCGCAATGCGTCTTCCGCCCGTTCGTTATCCTCACCGGAATCTTGACTCAGCTTGGCAAGCCTTTCCCCCAAATCATTGTCTGAGAAAATCGCATAAACGCCGTCGGTGACGCTGAGGCTTTCATGCATCAAGTTCATGGATACCGCTTTCAGATCGCCGATGTCCCGAGCGCGCTTCAGACCAAATAGGGCGTGACCGTGCCTGAAACTGTGCGCCGTCATCGGCGTGAGTCCTGCTTGCTCGAATAGAATCTTCAACCCGTCATTCAATCCTTCGCGGCGGCTCTTGCCAGGCGGGTCGGTGGACAGCCTTTGCATCCCAAACGGCGCTTCAATTCGTGGAAACCAGTGAGCATTAGGCGGCATGTGCTCCCGCAGAAACGAGTCCCATTCGGCAACCACTTCAAGTAGATCGCGGATGTGATAGAGGTAAGTTACCGCCGCTTTCAAGTTTTTGGTTTTTACGCCCATCGTTGGGAACTGTTTGATTGCCCG
>CAYYCF010000094.1:1490-8793 GCA_964470235.1 uncultured Anaerolineales bacterium
CCGCTTTCAAGTTTTTGGTTTTTACGCCCATCGTTGGGAACTGTTTGATTGCCCGGCTGGCAACGTCGATACACTGCATAGTTAAAGTGCAAAACGCCGTTGCGCGCATGCCGGACAGGAATAGGAAAGCTATGGCCGCCTTATCCCGTCGCGTTCGTAGATCGTCGGGGGCGCACGGAACAGCCAACAGCGCGCGCACCATTTCCAACGTCACTGCCTCATGGTCTTTATGTGGTTCGGCGGGCAACCTGGGCGGGCATAGAGTCTCAATCCAAGACGAAGTGATTGCCGGGAACGAGGCCGTGCGCGCCTGATTTGACCACTGGAAGAACGCTCTAGCACCTTGACAGGTGCGTTTGACTCCGGGAGTAGTCAACTGTCCGTTAACACACGGGCCTGCCAACAGATATTGGGGGAATACAGGCCGGATGTCAGGCGCGTCGGCAAAAGCCGTCGCATCCGCCCATCGCAAGAGGTGGTTCAGCCAGATTTTGTGTCGGCACACTGTGGTCGGATCGCGTTGTAGCACTTCGGTCTGATAGCGCAGGTAAGCTTTTACGGCGTGGTAATTGTCGCGGTTGATCATATGACTTTCACGCCGCGTTGCACGCCCCCACGGCAGTGAGGGCATTTGGATTTTCGAAGAATCATTGCGCCGTGTTTGACCGTGATCGACTCGCCGAAAGCGATGACTTTTCGGCAACGCAAACAATACGCCTCATCGTCGCGCAGGCGTTTGCATTCGGCAGGCTTTTGTTCTTTCAGCCATCGGGCCACCTCGGGGCCGTGCAACCAAATCTCATTGTCGGCGTCGATCGTATGTGGCAAGCCGGCCGGAATCAAAACGCAGAGTACGTATGACACGTTGATGCCAATATCCTCGGCCAGTTCCTCGGGCAAATACATCATGTCTAACAACCCTTTGGCTCGTAGTTTCGCCTCTCTGGGCAACAACTTAGTGGGCATATCTGATGCTCTCCTCGTAGAATGGATTTTCCTTAGACGGTAAACTGTCAATTGGAAAGAGCAGAGACTTATGCCACAAATTCATAGATGTGGGTTGCAGACGCACATTGTGTTCCCCATTGAATTCGCGTCGCCACGTTTTTGAAGCCGGAGAATCTGCCACTAAGAGCATGAGATTCAGGAATTCAAAAAAAGACAGGCCAACCAATAAGGTTGGCCTGTCGGGTTGTGTCCGGTTGGCCTTGGCTCACCGGCAGTCTCGAAAGGGCGCGGTGGCCGGCAAATCCAATCCTGCAATGGGCTGAACAGCGCCAAAAAAAGCGGCCGCCTCTGTTTTCGCAGAGGCGGCCGCTCGTGTTAAAATCAACACTTAGCCCTCCCGACTGCCTTACAGTTTGGTGGGTTAGCCGCCGGTAGGTGCTTGAACACCTACCGGCGGCGCTTTTGGCGCTGTTCAGTTAGAAACATTATAAATCTCTATCGGTCTATAAGTCAAATTCCAAGTCGTCGCGATATGCCCCCTTCTTCTTCCGGCTGGCAATATACGCTTTGACATCTGCCGGGGTGGTGAGCCAGTCTCGTCCGATCTTCTGTGCTGTCAAGCGCCCCGACCTTGCAATTGCTCTGAGGTATTCTGGACTCAAACCAAAACGCTTAGAAGCCTCTGCGAGGGTGATAAGTTTGCGATCAGTTTTGGATGTAGCCATTCGACAAGTGCAAACGGACTGTTCGCGCACGATGCGAATGGCCAGGAATGTGCTACAATCCTGTCGCCGCGCGCTTCGACCGCGTAGGCCACTGCCCGGACGCTGTGACGTCGCGGGCATTTTTGTTTCATCTCAATTGACACAATTATACAGGGCGAAAGGGAAGGACACTACAGGTGCTGAGCTCTTTGTAGATAAGATCCTACGAGTTGCGCGGCTTGGAAATCAGCCTACAATTTCAGCCACTGCAACAAAGTGTCGTTGTTAAGGACCAAATGAGAGCAACCTGTATTCGTTTTGCATTGACTGTTGGATGAGCAAGAGCTCTATGAAAGTGACTCTGAAAGTATTGGCTCTACCCTCTCAGACGACTCTTCTTTTTATGGTCATCATCGGAGTTGTGTTGGTCGCCATTGCCGCCAGCAGCCTGCCGAATTCACCATTGCGCGCTGCGCCGTCTCTCGCCGTGATTCTGATCGTTTTGACCCTGCGTGATTTTCTCACGCAACCCGAAAGAGAAATGCAAGCGCACGGGATGGCGCCGCTGCCGGCAGAGCGGTTTCCGAGTTTGGTGGCAGCAGTAGAAAGCGTTGCCAAATCAATCGAATATGCTCCTGCGCCGCGATTGATGGCAGCCTCTAACACACCGGGAGCGCTGTTCGCGTTCGGCTCATTCCGGCGATCCTATATTACCGTCGGCGAGACATTGGCTCGACAGATCGAGCGAGATATTGCTTCGCCTCTGCCCGCCGCCCGTATCGCTGCCGAGTCCGCTATTCTGCACGAATTGCAACACCTGAAACAAGGTGACGTGATTCTCGTCGGGCTTGCGCGAAGCCTGCTCAAAGTGAGCACGTTGTTTATGCTGTGGAGCGCGGCCTTCTTTTTAGGAATGGCCACCGTTGCGTTTGCGTTTCCCGCATCTGAAATGCTCCAGCCAAGCTTTCTAATACAGCTTGAAGGAATCAGCCCACAGCTGGCTGCTATCGTCCGCGATCTTTTCACTCCAGAACTTGCCGAAAAGATGAGACGCGCGCCAGATTGGGGGCTGGCCGCGCTGTATGTACTTAATGCTCATTTGCCGATCCTGGTTTCTGCATTCGCTCTGTTCGTTACCATTTGGCGGCGCTTGCTGAGAGTCAGAGAGATATATGCTGATACTGCAACTGCGACAGCGCAGAACCGATCATCCGGTGTTGAATCGGCGATCCTGCGCTACGGAGTGGTGGCCTCTCTGGCATCTGTATCCGACAGCGTCAAAAAGACAAACGCCACGCCCGCCTCAAATTTGTTAGGGTTTCATCCATCCGGCGATGTTCGACGGCAGGCGATTCGGAATCCCGTCGCCGTTCTCGCGGATCCGGTATCAATAGGGATCACGGCAGGCGTGCTCGTGCTGCTGTTAGATATGCTGCTCGTCGGGTCGTTCACGCTGGGGATCGTGAGCGAAGCGCCGGGCGCGGTTGCTATACTCACTGGCTTCGCGGTGATCTCGCTCGGTCTGTTGCCGTTGGTGGCCGCCGATAGCGGGGACACCAAGCGATGGGGAAAGGCAATGGGGGTCGGCGTCGGATGGGTGTTATTGATCCGAATGGGATTTCATTTTTTGAACCTGGCTCTGCTGTGGATTGGAGCGTTCGTCGCCCCGGGCGACGTGGCCGCCGCGCTCAATGGTCTTGCGCTTGGATCGGTAGGAGTCCTGCAGAGAGGCGCTCAAGCTATCGGGCCTGCGGACTTGCTCGCATTGGCTGTTGAGGGCACTGCCTTTGGATTTTACTTGACGATCCTCATTGCGGTCACGTTGCCAACAGTGTTGCTGCTCGATTGGCAACTGAAACGCCTCACGTTGACCTGGTATGCTTTGCCGAATGCGCGGCGCGGAATCATTCGGATATGGTGGCTGATTACAAGCGGGATCATTCTGGGCGCGGCAGGCATATGGTTGCCAATTGTCAACAGTATCGTTCCGCTTTCTGCCGGACACGGGTTCTCGTCGGCAGACATTATTTTGATTGCGGCATCGCTGATCGCGCTTGGGGCAGGCGGCGGATGGTTACGACGTTTGCACAAACGATACGCGCGCCGATGCAGGAATTGCGGCGGAACGATCCCCGGCTGGTTTTACATCGGGCGGCAGTGCGCGGCGTGTGGCGAGGTTCTCCATGAGTGGCTTCAAACGCGATATTAATAGGCCGACGGGGTCTCTGAGACCCCGTCGGTCTCTGCTCATCAAGCATGGACTGACAATTGCTGGCTGGAGCAGTTGGATATTGTCGGGTGTATTGCTCGTGTCGACTCCGGACAAGTTGCCAGTGGTAATCGTGATTGCGCTGGCCGTGATCGTTTTCGTTTTGGCCGCGTTGAGCGCATTGGCGCTGGCCGTCATCTACCGCAAGGTTTTCGCCACTTGGCCCGGACTCATTGGGTTGGCCGTTGCTTTCGGACTGATCTCTGCGAACAGCGGCAAAATGCCCGGCACGTTTTCTGGAATCACGACCCTACTGCAACTCAGCTTGCCCTTTGCCTACTTGGGCGCAGTCTCAGCTTTTATTTACAAACGAGACATCAGCGTCGCGCTATTCGGCGCGCTGCTGCTGATCGGCGTGTGGATGGCGGCGGTCAGTGTTGTGCGCTACGGCGGGCCAGCGAATTTCTTGATCGCTTACTTGAAATCGGCGGAGATCGGCAGCTTCTGGTGGTTCAACACCCTCGTCACCGCATTTTGGTGTGCGATGCCGCCGATGGCGATTGGATTCGTTTTGCATCTGTCGAGGTTGGTGGTGTTGGAGTGGAGGAGAGGGTAGCGAACAATTTATTGTGAAGAGGAAAGTTCGAGCAGAGCGGGGAGGCCGTCCAAAATTTGTTTGACGAAAGTATCGACAAAGATTTTTTCTGCCCCACCGCGCAAGTTGTGCTGTTTGGCTTCAGCGCGCGCGATTGTGCGCAATTCTGGCTCCAACCCTCCTTGCTCCACGAGGGCTTTCAGTTCTGCGACGGATTGTTTTTCCAAGAGCGTATTCAGCGCGTAATAGGCCGCCATCACGGCGCGTAGAGACTCCGGCGCGCGCCCGCCCAATCCCATCGGAAGTGAGGCTGCTTCACGTAAAGTCAATCGGCCAGGAGACTCGGCCAACTGCTCGAAGAAGGTTTGCGTTACTACGGCGAGCTCCTGCGTGCGCTGTGGGTTGAGAGCGCCAAGAACGGCTTGAGCTATCTGCCGGACGACGCGTTGCATCCGAATCGCGCGGGGTAGTTTCAATGCGGGATAGGTGGTTGGCTGGGGCAGTTCGCCGCGTTCCTCTGCCAAAGCCAGATCGAGTAGAGCCGCGTATTCTTCGTCACAATCGGCGCAAGTGTCTAAGTGCGCTAATGCTTGCGAGTAAAGTTTGGAGACATCCTCGCCGGCCATTTCCGCTTCCACAAGCGACGGCAGAAGCGCGCGGCATTCGTCGCAATCGGCGGGGTTATGCTCCCCGCCGACGGCGCGGAACAGGCGGTTCAACCCTTCAGTTTCGTCGCTCATTGTGTTGCCCATAGCTTACTCTCTCTCCAGCCAGTCGCGCCGCAGGCCAAGAAACTCTTTGCATTTCATCAGCTTTTCCATTGCGCGGAACTTATGCACCTGCAAATAGGCGGCCGGTTTGCCCCAGGCCGTGGCCAATTCTTTATACGACCTGCCGTCGAGGAAAATTTCGATAATGATGCGCGCCTCTTCCTCGCGTAGCAAGCACCGCAGAATTGCCTCGCGTACCCTCCGGCGCATATCGCCCACTTCTGCCGGGTGCTCTGCATTCGCTTTCGACATCGTAAACTCCGGATTCTGCAAATCCTCATCACCTTCCGGCATATCGGCCAACCGTTTGTCTTTTCTGCGCCGCGCCAACACTTCGCGGACTCCTATCCTCAGCACAAAGCCGAGAAAGCATCCCGGCTCGCGGACTTGATCCCATTTGAGCCATGCCTGACTCGCCGCCTCGTGGGCGCACTCGTCCGCAAGCTGCTCGTCGCCATCCGTCATTCTGAGGAGACGGCGAAAAACAAAAATCTTTGCCTCAGCCACGGCTCGACTTTGTTCCTCGGAGCCGCTCTGCCTGTAGGCCTCGTACAACCGAACGCAGTAGGCATTCTTGGCCGCGCGAGAAATTGCGTTATCCGGAATTTCAGCCGGGGCATTCACTTTGTCGGGGAAAAGCTCGCCGACCCGGCGCGCAACAACTTCAATAAAGAATGGCTCATCAGCGTGCGCAAGCGCCCAGTCATTCTGTTGCAGCAGGATTGTGGCGACGCGCTGGCAGCGCTCGTAAAGCGAATCTGTCGGCATAAGAGGGTCCGTGCCTATTTGCTCTTGGCCCGCCACGCGATCCGCACCCCTGTGCCCCGCCCGGTGACAGAGATGATTTCCATTCTTGCATTGATCAACTCCGCGCGCTCAGACATGCTGGCCAACCCGAAGTGTTTGCCTGCGATCAACTTGTCCACGTCCGGGCCCGCGCTCGCGGCGAAGCCGGTACCGTCGTCTTCCACTGCCAGTTCAATTTCCTCAGGGTCCAACCGGCCGCAAATACGAATGGTTTGCGCTTGAGCGTGCCTCAATGCGTTGTCGCACGCCTGCTGGACGATGCGAAAAAGATAGAGTTCCACTTGGAGATCGTATCTGGCCGTGCTGGGAGGCACGTCGAGTGAAATTGCCGGGCCGTTTTCGTGGCGGTCAGTTAACTCGGCCACTAAACTGATCAGCGCGGTGTATAGACCGAAGTTAAGCATCACCGGGCGCAGGCCGGTGATGATCTGCCGGATGCTGTTTGCCAACGATTCGTAAATTGTCGAAAAGCCTGGCGAAGCCGCTGTTGTGCCTGCGCTGTCTTTCAATGCCTTCAACTGGTGAAGCGTGTCGTCGTGCAGGCGGCGCGCAAGGGTGGCTTGAAAAGCTTCGCGTCGATCCACGTCGGCCTGGTAGAGCGCGCGCAAGCGGTCGGCTTGGAGAATGTTGGTGATGGCGATGGCGGTTTGGTTGGCCAGAGATTTCAAAAGGGCGATGTCCTGCCGGGAATAGAAGTCGTCTGGATCGCGGCGGCCCAACAACCACAGGCCGATTAATTCGTGATCGATAGAAAGGGGGAAAACAAGACGAGCCCAGGGAAAGGGCTTCGAGACGGCGTCGCGCAGTTTTTCAGCATCCATCAGCACATTGGCGAGGCTGTCGGGAGAGGGGACGTCGAGCGTGCCCGACTCTACTCCTTGCGTATAGAGGAGTGCGGGTTGGTCCTCACTGTATTTGATGAGCGCCGATTGCCGAACAAGCAGGCTGGGCATGATCTCATCCTTTAGCAAGCGGATCAACTTTTGCTCGTCGAGGCCGATGGTAATGCGAGCGGCGTAAGTTTCTAGCAGTTGGGCAGGCGGCAGGGGCATTTGCAAAATGCGGCGTTCCACGAATCGTTCGAATGGCGCAAAGCCGACGCGGGTGGCAAGAGCGGCCAGCATCGCGGCCAAGAAACCGAAAGTTGTCGCGCCGCTTGGCGAGGTGAGCCACGCCTCCGCGAGCGATATGCAAATGATGAGCGCCAGGCCGAGTCCTACAAAGAAGAGATACCCGGCGAGGATGCGGTTGGCGCGCACTTCCATCCCGC
>CAYYCF010000095.1:0-8790 GCA_964470235.1 uncultured Anaerolineales bacterium
TTCTGAGTGGCGACCACATAACTATCCGACGATGCCCTTCAGGTCTGTCTCCGTCTTAATCCCGACCCTCAACTGCGCCCGGCCGCTCGAAGCCTGCCTGGCCTCGATTGCCGCGCAGAACTATCCGCCGGAGTTGATCGAGATTATCATTGCCGATGGGGGGTCAGCGGATGGCACGCTGGGAGTCGCTCAACGGTTCACTGATAGAATCTACCCCAACCCGCTCAAGACCGGCGAGGCGGGCAAAGCGGTCGCGCTCAAGCGCGCATCGGGCGAGTTGGTGGCGATGATCGATTCGGACAACATCCTGCCCGCGCCCGACTGGCTGGCGCAGATGACAGCGCCGTTCGACGACCCGCAGATCGCCGCCGCCGAGCCGATTGAGTACATCTATCGCCCGACGGATCCCGCCACGACACGTTATTTTGCTCTGCTCGGCATGAATGATCCGCTGTGCCTCTTTCTGGGCAATTACGATCGCTACAGCCACGTGAGCGGACGATGGACGGAGATGCCGAGGGAGTCGGAAGTGGACGCCGGATCGTATTTGAAAGTGTCGTTCAGGCCGGAGAACATGCCGACCATCGGCGCGAACGGGTTTGTTGCCCGCAGGGAGATCGTCGCGAGAATCGCGCAGCGCGACTACTATTTCGATATTGACGCCGCGGCGCAGATGGCAGGCGATTATCAGTTCGCCAAAGTGAAGACCGGCATCGTGCATCTTTTCGCGCCGGATTTGCGAACGTTTGCGCGCAAGCAGAGGCGGCGGATGCGCGATTTTCAATACTATCGCAGTGCGGGCGCGCGAAGTTATGCATGGACAGACCCGCGCAGGACGCGGGGCGTTTTGAAATTCGCGCTAAACTGCCTGCTGGTCTTTCCGCTCGTCGCTCAAGCTATTTCTGGATACCGCCGCCGTCGCGACATCGGCGCGTGGTTGCATCATCCGCTGGCGTGTTGGACGACACTGGTGGTCTATTCGACGGAGTTTGCCAGAGGGTTTATTTACCAGCCATCCACGCACGAACGAACCAACTGGCGGCAATAACGGCTTGCCCTCTTTTTCGTAGCGAGTCGATCCAAGCTGTTTCGAGATCGTGACGTACAAAGAAGCCTTGGCAAAGACTATGCAGAAATACTCAGACAGTATCGAAGCACGTTTCACAGCTCGGCACGCCAAGTGTATAGAAATCAGTAAGCCCATTGATGGCGCTCGAGTGCTTGACATCGGCTGCTATAACGGCTGGTACGAAAATCAAGCTGTAACACAAGCCTCGCTGGTCGTTGGTGTGGATGTGCGCGTTTTGTGGTAGCGACAGCAAGGGATTTGCCATTCCGCGCCGAGAGTTTTGATTTAATCACTATGTTTGACGTTATCGAACATATCCCGCCTGACAGCGAAGTGGCGACACTGGATGTCATCCGAAAGGTTTTGCGAGGCAACGGCAGGTTGATTCTTTCCACTCCTAATCAATCCTTCTTGGGCAATCTCCTAGATCCAGCTTGGTATTTTGGTCACCGCCGCTATTCATCTGAGTTGTTATCGCGAATCGCGCAGAGAGCTGGATTTGAAGTGGTAGACATTCAGCGCGGCGGGGCAGTATTTGAATTTCTTTCTATGATCCTGCTGTACATTTTTAAGTGGCTACTTCATCGTGAGATCCCATTCAAGTCATGGTTTGACACTCGCAGGTATAACGAGTACTTCTCCAGACAAGGTTTTGCGACCCTGTTCGTCAGGGCGCGCAAGATGTAGTCAGGTCGCAAGCACGGCGACTGCAAAGTCGAGCTTCAACGGAAAATGATCAAGGTTTTGGTAACAGCCAATGCAATCTACTTGGCCGGAGGGTCGCTTAGCGGCGGCGACAAGCGGTTCATCGAGATTTTCAAGCGTATCGCGGCGGGCGGGCAGTTTCAGGTCGAGCTAATGACAGCGCGCGAGGGCGCGGAGGCGGCTCACCGCGAGGGGATGGGCAACATTGCTATCCATGTGCTGCCTTCTCTTGCGGCGCAATCGCCGATTGGCCTTGCCTTCGATTATGCCGTGCGGACTCTGTTCGCACTCGGTTTCATTGCGGGGCCACGATCAAAGTATGATTTGATTTACAGCACCACCGACGTTTTGACTGACATCCTCCCTGCCTTTCTATTGCGCAGGTTTGGGTGGCCAAAGCCGAGGTGGGCGGCGGTCGTCTTTCACTTAATTCCCTCCCCATCCCGGCGCATCGGATCGTCCATTGGCAATTGGCTGTCGTTTTGGCAGCAGCGCGCGTGCCACGCGCTGATGAAACGCGCCGATTTGATCGTGGCGGACAATTCACTGGTGAAGCAAGGTCTCATCGCCAGAGGGTTGAGCGGGAGCAAGATCGTCGTCGCCCCAGCAGGCGGTGTAGATCTGGCACGCATGGAATCGGCAGAAGTGAGCGAAGAAAAGTTCGACGCGATCTTTGTCGGGCGCTTGCACCAGAGCAAGGGCATCTTCGATCTGCCTGAAATTTGGGCCAAAGTCTACGAACGATTGCCGGGCCTGCGGCTGGGGATCATCGGCAACGGCCCGGCGGACTACCCCACGATGTTGGCGAAGGCGTTTGCCGACGTGGGCTTGTCGCAAAATGCAAAACTGCTAGGCTCGCCCACGACCGAGGAGCTTTACAGTCTGCTCAAGAGTTCCTGCATTTTCGTTTTTCCCAGCTACGAAGAAGGGTGGGGCATCGCCGCCTGTGAAGCGATGGCGCTCGGCTTGCCAGTAGTGGCCTACAATCTTCCGGTATATGCCGAAGTCTTTGGCGGCGCAGTGCAAACGGTTTCATTGGGCGACCGTGCTGCGTTTGCGGATATGATCGTGGAAATCTTGAGCGACGCTTCACTGCGCCGCTCCATCGTCGAGCAGTCCATCGCGCAGGCGCGGCGGTACACTTGGGAGAGCGTGGCACGGCAGGAAGAAGAGATGCTGTTGGAAGTAATGCAGGGGTGCCCTAATCGGCGCGAGAGACAAGATTACATGGCTAACGTGCTGGAAAAACTCAAGTGGTTTCTGGAAATCGTCAAATCTGTTTACGACGAGCATGGAATGAAGTTCGGCGTCACCCTGCTCATCAGGCTGCTTGAATATTTTTATTACCGAACTTTTTTCAAAGGCCGTTATTTTCAATTCGACGGCAAGACGTACAACTATTTTTATCACCTGTACAACACGACCTTCAGAAAAGAAAGGGCAGTTGAGATACCGATCATCATGGGCTATGTAGAGGCTGAGCAAGGTAAAGTCATGTTGGAAGTGGGAAACGTCCTCCCCAATTACTTTACTTTTGTGCACGACGTGGTGGACAAGTATGAAATAGCCCCAGGCGTTGACAATCAAGATATCGTGAGCTTCGCGCCCGCGAAGAAATACGATCTGATTGTGAGCATTTCAACTTTGGAACATGTAGGATGGGACGAATCGCCAAGAGAGAATGACAAAATACTGAGAGCGCTGGAAAACATGCGGAGTTTACTGAACGACGGCGGGCAGATCGTCGTCACCATGCCCCTGGGCTACAACGGCGACCTCGATGCTCTTCTGCGCAAAAGCAATCTGCCAGTCACCAGCGTTCGCTTCTTGAGAAGAGTATCGGCTGACAATCAATGGCAGGAGGCGAATTTCGATGAAGTAAAGGATGTTCAATATGGGTATCCGTACCAGAACGCCAATGCCATTGTGATTGGCATTGTCGAAAAACAACCGCTGCGCCAGTTATAGAAGTCGAGATGGTGAATTGACGTGAACCAGAAAATGAACACGCGCGCCAAGAAGTTGTGGGAAAACGCCAGCCGTCGCTTCGGTGAGGAGTACGTGAGGCAATCGGCGTATAACAACGCCGCTTCCCGTTGGCGCATCGTTGAAATCGTCCGGTTTGCTCATGGCGCGAGGCGTGCCCTCGACGTCGGATGTTACGAAGGCTCCATCGCTTCGCAGATCAACTCGGACTCTTGCAAAGTAGCAGGGATCGATGCATCGTATCCTGCTCTGCTTGTATCGCGGAATATTGTGAGCGGGCGTGTGGCGCAAGCAGCATTTGAAGAAGGACTTCCGTTCAAAGGCGAGACGTTTGATCTGGTGGTAGCCGGCGAGATCATCGAACACATCGTGGACACCGACTTCTTCGTGAAGGAGCTTCGCCGTGTCTTGATTCCCGGTGGCAAGCTCATCGTCACCACACCCAATGCCGCCTCACTGGGCAGGCGGATATATCTTGCGCTGGGCAAGTCGCCTTTCCTTGAGGCCTCATTCACCTACCCGTCCGACAGTGCGGGGCACGTGCGGTATTTCACCAAAGACTTGCTAGCGGACTTTCTCGGCCATCACGGTTTCAAAACGCTCGGTGCCACATCGAACGTCGTCAATTTCAACGGTGATGGGACTTTGAGCAGTCGATGGCTAGCTTCGATCTTTCCCGGACTAGGCGGTTCGCTGATTGTGAAGGCAGAAAAAATTGAACGCTAGAGTAACGCTCGTTAGAGTAGTACTGGTCGCCGGGCTCTTCTCCGCACTGTTCGGGTTGCACGCACTGACTCTCACTCACTACTCGCTCGCCAGTTGTGACGAGGCTCATTACAGCAACGTCGGGGCAGTGTTTCTCGAACGTGGCGTGTTCGGGAACGATTTGACCGGCACGGATAGGCCGATATATCAGAATTCGACAGGCGTTGGCCGCATTTTTGCGATAGGCTTGGCGCTAGTGTATCGCTTGCTAGGAGTGAGTCTGTTTTCAACACGGCTGTTTTCTCTAGCAGGCTATTTCTTGGCCATTGTGCTGACATATTTTTCGGGTCGGATATTTCATCCTACGACCGGCAAATACGCGGCGGCGTTGTTCGCCCTATCGTGGATCGCGGTACTGCACAGCCATTCTGGCCGGCCGGACATTTGGACCGCTGCCGGGAGCCTGATTCTACTATTGGCCTCTGCTAATGCCTTCGCTAAACCTAGTGTATTGAGCGCGGCGATGATGGGGTTGGCAGGCGGGCTGATACTCGATTTGCATTTGAACGGTATTCATTTTCTTGCCGCAAGCGGCGTCATTTTTCTGGTCTGGAGCGTTCGTTCTCGGAAATTTAATCTCTGGATACCCTACGGACTCGGTGTTGGGGTGGGGCTTTTCATTTGGGTATGGGGGCACGTGCTTGTCGGAACGTCGAATAACAGTGGGTTGATCTCGTGGTCTCAGACAGCTACACAAACGCCTCTCATCTCTAAATTGCTTGATCTGATTGATTGGTGGTGGCGGCAATATTGGGTCGGCACACGCTATGAGTCGCTTTTGCAGGGCGTATTTTTTGCATTGGGAGTTGCGGCTCTGTTGCTCAAACGGCAGTTGAGAGGTCTGGCACTTCTTGCTTATATTGCGATCTCGACGTTGTCATTTGGCTACATCAACTTTGTCAAGCCTGACTATTATCGGGTAGTGTGGATGCCGCTGGTAGCCCTCGTGATGGCCGAGGGCATTCGGGTCGTAGCGGACAAGCTACGCAATGTTGATTGGTTCCAATCGCGCTTCGGGCGCTGGGAATCGTTTCTACCGTTCGCTCTGGCCGCACCGTTGTTTGTCGCATACCTGCTCGGCGATGCCTACCTGCTGTACAAGTTCCGCGATGTAGATTATGAGGCGGTGGCGGCCCGGTTTGAGAAGTATATCCCCGTCGGCTCGCGCGTGGCGGCTGAGGCAACGTGGTGGTACGGACTTGGGTCGCAGTATAAGCTCATTGACGATGTCGTGTTTGAGGAAGCAGCACGACAGACGAAGCCACAAGATATGAATGCGGCCGTAGCGCACACGCTAGAACAGTGGAAGTTCGACTACGTGATCTATGACGGGCGTTTGGCGTGCTATTCCGATGTGACGCCGGCCGCTCTCGATCTCAAAGAAGTGCTGGATGCGCGCTGTGAGAGGGTGGCAGTGGTTGATGACGAGTGGTTCGGGAATAACGCGGTTTACCGATGTTCATATCAAAATTAATGAAGTCCCTTTGTCCTGGCGTCAATCGCAAGTGCAGCGCGGATTTGTTGGTAGCTGGTTTCTACTTAGCGATCAGCATTGCTTTTACTTTCCCCCTTGTCTTGAACTTCGACTCGGGAATATACGGATACCCCGGTGATGCTACATCGGCTATCTGGCAGATATGGGCTGATAAGGACGCTCTGGCGAATGGAACCTCCTTAGGCGACTGGTTGGGGTTGCCTTTCGGGGTAGACGAGTCCGGACGAGTTGCAACCGTTTATTCCCGTCTTGTCGCGGTCGTGGCATTGCTACGAAACGAGGTGTTTGCTTACAACCTCTTTATCTTTGCCTCGTTTCCACTGTCGGCGCTCGCGGCCTATGCACTTGCCTATAAAGTCACACGCAAACGTGCTGCCAGCGTTGTTGCCGGACTGATTTATGCATTCGGACCTTATCAGCAGTGGCATGCACGCTATTATGCTTTGTACGACGCGCAGTGGATGCCGCTTTTCCTTCTGGCGCTGTGGTATTTTGAAGAACGGCCCTCGTGGCAACGGGCCTTGTTAGCGGCAGCGTCTTACTACGTAGTGGCAATGGTGAACGCTTATTATGGTTTGTTCGCCGCCGTAGCCGGATTGACATTCGTTATCTGCCACGCCGTTTACTACTGTCGGGTTGAAGGCTTCAAGCTCTACCTGAATCGCGCCCGCATTTTTACGCGCGGGCTAGTAGTGGTGGCGATTGTCGCGGCGGTAATACCAACGTATTGGTCGGCATTCAGCGGTATATTGAGCAAACTCGGATCCGGAGGCCAGCCTAATTCCCTCCTGCAGCCTGGCGAATTTCAGAGACAAGTCACGTGGCCATTTTATTTGTCCGCTCGACCATGGGATTATCTGTTGCCGTCGGAAGACCATCCTGTGTTTGGAGCAATAACACACCGGGTCATAGAGAAAGTATTAACGATCAAGCGAGGAGACTGGGTACCGGAAGCTTATAGATATCTCAATTTGGATAATGACTGGTTCTGGAGTGACATAGGCCCAATCGAACGAACGCTTTTCTTGGGGTACACGGGATTGTCGTTGTCGTTGTATTCGGCCTGGACATTTTGGAAAGGACGACGCGCCCAGACAGCCGGGTCTCGTTATGGACACTTCTTCTTTTTGTGTTTTGCAGTTGTAGCGATTTGGTGTTCCGCGCCGCCTTGGCTCCCTATAGGCTCTCTTTTCCAAAAGTGGCTGCCAGCGTGGGCGAGTGACTGGGTCATACCCTTCCCGGTTTGGTTTTGGTACAAGTTCCTTCCCTTGCGGGCCTCGGTAAGATTTGGAGTGCTGGTGCTGTTGAGCGTCGCCGTACTGGCCGCGGCAGGGTTGAGTTCTCTCTTGGAAAGGCTAAAAACGCCAGCAGGTCGTTGGCTTGTAACGGGCCTGATCAGTTTGCTGATCTTGTTCGAGTTTTGGTCAGTACCCCCATTTACACGCCTCTATCCGGCTCCAAAGGTATACGATTGGCTGGCTGCACAGCCAAATGGTATTGTTGCCAGCTATCCTTGGACCTACGAACTCGATCGGTTGTATCAACCGGTTTACAAAAAGCCTTTGGCTGGCCATCCGGCCGGCTCCGGTGCAAGTCAATCTCTGGTCACCCTCATGAGAACCGTTGTGGGGAATCTGCATGAAGCTAATACACCGGCCAAACTCGCCGGGCTGGGTGTAAAGTACGTCTTGTGGCACACCCGTGATCCCTACGGGCCGATTCCACCCGTATGGGCCGGGAATTTCTCACAGCCCCTCCTGGGCGATAATGTTCCAGGTCTCCGACTGTTGGAGACATCTGACGTGGCGCAGGTATATGAGGTGGTAGCGCCTCCGGCCGAACTTGTGGTGTTGTTCACGCCCCTGGCAGATGTATGGATTAGCAATGCACAATGGGCTTGGGAGGCGCAGGAACAACACTTATGGATCTGGAATCCCACAGATCAAATAGTGCGCACAGATATGGAATTCGGCGTTGGCTGTATTCCCTATCGACAATCGCTCATAGCGACGCTTACGCGCACTCCCCCGCCCCGGCAAATTTACGACGACGGGATGCTAGTTGCAAATCCATTGGCGGACTTGAAATACAGCTTGGAGAGCTATAAGTCAATTGGGCTCGACGAAGGCAGCCCTCGCTTAAGGTTTGCTGCATTACCCATTCTCCCGGGCGAGACCGAAATGACATTACGATGGGATACCCCGTCGCCCTCTTGCTCGACGGCAATAGGAATATCTGTTGAACTTGCGCCTACTCGGTGAGGCAAGGCTAGTAGACTATGTTGTTTTCCAATTTCGAATTCGCGTGACGCAAAGACCTCCTCTTGCCCGCCTTGCCACCCGCAGCGCGCTCTGGACCGGCTTCAGCCAGTATTTTCTTTTCGGCCTGGGCTTCATCAAAACGATTATCCTCTCCCGCCTTGTGGGGCCAGAGTACTTCGGCCTCCTCGCCGTGGCGACAGTCTGGTCGTCGTATTTCGCATTCGGCCGGCTTGAACTGCGGCTGGCGGTTTTCAACAGCGCCGAAGAACCTGATGTTCTCAACACGCAGTTCTTGCTGGAGAATCTTTCGTCGCTGATCGGTTTCATTGTGGCCGGCGCTTTGGCCGTGCTGTGGCCGGCCATCGCGCCCCCCGGCACGTGGCCGCTCATCTTTGTGCTGTTGATCGTCGGCCTGTTTGAAACCATGACCTCAACGCCCCGCTACATCGCCGAAAAACGATTGCGGCAGGATGTGTTGGGGCGGTTGACGGTGTTCACTTCGCTGGTGG
>CAYYCF010000096.1:0-3320 GCA_964470235.1 uncultured Anaerolineales bacterium
CGTTGGTGATTATACCAATAAGGGGGCTATCATTGCCTATCCACCATTTGGGTAGTTTAAATTACACAGATGAGCGCGGAATGAGCCTACTGCAAAAGCCCGGGATTGTATTGCAAAAGGACAAACAACCACAGCGGGATCAAACCCAACACCGACACCAATGCCACCACCCCCAACACCAACGCCAGCCAGTCGAAGCCGGCTTCTTCTTCCTCTTCACCATAGACATCGTCTTCGACGACCGGTCGGCGAGAGAGGACGGTGGGCGCGGGGCGCGGTTGCGGTCGGGCGGGGGCCGTGCGCGCGGTGGGACTCGGCGCGGGTGCCACGGCCGGCCGCGGCGGCGCGGCGGCGCGGCCATCGGTCACTTCGATCCCGTTGTCCTTGTACGAAATCAAAATGTGTCCGAGTTGATCCGCCGTGCGATAGCGCGTTGCCGGTTCTTTCGCCAGCACTTTGCTGATGATGCGCTGGAGCGCGTCGGGGACGTTGGGGTTGTAAAGCGAGATGGGCGGCGCTTCGTCGCGCAGGTGCATCATCGCCAATGCTTGCGGGTTCTCGGCTTGAAACGGCAGCCGCCCGGTAAGGATTTCGAACAGCATGATGCCGATGGAATACACGTCCGAGGCCGGCGTGGGTTGTTCGCCGGCGGCTTGCTCCGGCGAAAAGTATTGCGGACTGCCCCACACGATGTCGCTGACTTCGCCTGGATGGAGCGCAATCAGCACGCGGGCAATGCCGAAGTCGGTGACTTTGATCTTGCCTTCGGGCGTGACCAGCACGTTATGCGGTTTGAGGTCGCAATGCACCAGCCCGGCGCGGTGGGCGTGGCCGACTCCGGCGCAAACTTGGATGGCGGTATCGAGCGCGCGATCCACGCTGAACGGCGCGCTGGCGCGAATGATGTCCTTCAAATTCTCGCCCTCGACGTATTCCATCACCATGTAATAGCGTCCGGCGTCTTCGCCGAAGTCGTGGACGGTGACGATGTTGGGGTGAGCCAAGTTGGCGGCGGCGCGGGCTTCGTGCAAGAAGCGGTTTAGGAATTCTTCGTCGCCGGTGTAGCTTTCGCGCAGAACTTTGATCGCCACCAATCGCCCGAGCGACAAATCCTGCGCCTTGAACACCAGCGCCATGCCGCCGGCGCCAATTTGCGAAATGACTTTGTAGCGTTGATTCAATAGAGCATCGCCGGACATAGCTGATATTTTACTCCCGTTCTCAAAATCCGCTGTTATAATCCTCCGCCATGCAAGCCGCCATTGTTTTCAACCCGCGCGCCGGAACGCGGCGCGCCATGCAGGACGTGCGCTGGGCGGTGGAGGCTTTGCAGTCCCGTGGCTGGTCGGCGGCGTTCATGCCCACCGAGCGCCCAGGGCAGATGGGTGAATTGGCCGCCGCCGCCGTTGCCTCCGGGGCGCGCGCCATTTTCGCCGCCGGGGGCGATGGCACGGTGGGCGCGGTGGCCGAAGCCCTGGCCGGAACGGAAACCGTGCTGGGCGTTCTGCCGATTGGCACGGTCAATGTGTGGGCCGTCGAGTTGGGGCTGAATCGCAAACTCAATTCGCCGCAGGCCGTGCGGGCCTGCATTGATGCTCAAGTGGATGGCGTGGTGCGCGCCGTGGATATGGGGCGGTGCGGCTCGCGGGCGTTTCTCATGTGGGCCGGCATCGGCCTGGACAGCCACGTCATCAGCAAAATTGAACCGCGCCCCGCGATCGGCAAGCGTTTTGGCAATTCGTATTTTTTCTGGGCCGGGCTGATCGGCGCGACCGATTTTCGCGGCGGCGCGATGACGGTGCGCACCGAACAGGGGACGATGAACGGCAAGAAGATTCTGGCTGTGGTCAGCAACGTGCGCCTGTATGCCGGGAACGGCGCGGACTCGGTGCTGGACCCCGAGGCGAAAGTGGACGACGGCCAGTTGGCCGTTTGGACGATGGGCGGCGAAAGTTTCTTTGACGCTCTGATTCAACTTAACCGTTATCGGCGCGGCGGGCATTTACATCATCCTGACGCGCAAAAACTGAACGGGCGCGAGATCGAGATCGAACTGGAGCGGCCTATGCTGTTACAATTCGACGGCGAGGTGGCCGGCCAGGTGAGCCAGGCGCGATTCACGGTTTGGCCTGGCGCATTGCGCGTGTTTGCGCCGCGCAAGCCGTTGAAAATTTTTATAACTCTATGAAAAACTTGAAAATCAACTGGATGCACCTCCTGCTCGTCGCCGCGCCGCTGGCCGCCGTGGGCGAGTTTGCCCGCTGGCCGCCGTTGGTGACCTTTGGCCTGTCCTGCGTCGCGCTCATTCCGTTGGCCGGGCTGATCGGCGAAAGCACCGAAATGCTGGCCGAACGCACCGGCCCGCGCATCGGCGGCTTGCTCAATGCCACGCTGGGCAACGCGGCAGAATTGATCATCACCATCGTCGCCATTCGAGAAGGCTTGCTCGATCTGGTGAAAGCCTCGATCACCGGATCGATCATCGGCAATTTGTTGTTGGTGTTGGGCGCCAGCGTGCTGCTGGGCGGCTTGAAGAACGGCCAACAAAAATTTGACCGCGCGCGCGCCGGGCAGAACTCGACCATGCTGCTCATGGCGCTCATTGCGTTGAGCATCCCTTCGCTGTTCAGTTCGGCCATCGGCCCCGAGACCTCCACTGCCGTCGAAGTGCTGAGCCTGGGCGTTGCGGCCTGCATGATCTTAGTTTATGCGCTCGGCATTTTTTATGCCTTTCGCACGCCCAGAACGGACACGCCGTTGACGCGGCCTTCGGCGGAACACGAACACCCGACGACTCTGTGGTCGGCGCGGAAATCGGTGACGGTGCTGGGAGTTGCCACCCTGGCCGTTGTGGTGTTAAGTGAATTCTTGGTCGGCGCGGTGGAGCCGATTGTGGCGCAGTTCCCATTCATTACGGAATTCTTCCTGGGCATCGTGCTGATCCCTATCGTCGGCAACGTGGCCGAGCACATCGTCGGCGTGCAAGTGGCGCTGAAGAATCAAATGGATTTGAGCGTTGAGATTTCGGTGGGGTCGAGTCTGCAAGTGGCCTTGTTCGTCGCGCCGGCGCTGGTATTCGTCAGCTTGTTGTTCGGCGCGCCCTATCTCACGCTGCACTTCAATCAATTCGAATTGATCGCCATGATGGCGGCGGCGGTGATCACTTCGTTGGTCAGTTCGGACGGCGAAACAAACTGGCTTGAGGGCGCGCATTTGCTGGTGGTGTACGCGATGCTGGCGCTGGCCTTTTTCTTTTTACCGGCGTGAGACCTCACCCCTCACCCCCGGCCCCTCCCCCCTCTCCTGCGTGAAGCGCAGGA
>CAYYCF010000096.1:3420-8735 GCA_964470235.1 uncultured Anaerolineales bacterium
GTGGCAATCTACGTCAACATCATACAAATCATTCTTTCCGTCGCGCTCATTGCGGCCATTGTTCTGCAGAGCAAGGGCGCGGGGTTGGGCGGCCTCACCGGCGGCAGTGAAAGCGGCGGCGTCTTTCGCGCGCGGCGCGGGGTGGAGAAACTGCTGTTCAATGTCACCATCGGCCTGTCCCTCGCCTTCTTTATCACGGCAGTGGTTAACGTGATCGTAACTAATCAGGGGTAGTAACGAACAGCGTTCCGATGATCTTTGACGAAGGACGATAGACGGCGGACGAAGCACTCTCGTCTTTCGTCTATCGTCCTTCGTCGTTTAACGATGCGCTACATTCGAACTCAAGCCGTCATTGCTCTGGTCGGCCTGGCCCTGGTCGGGAGTCTGCTCTATATCCAATCGCAAGGGCTGATCACCACGGTCGTTCCGGCGGCCGGCGGCACGTTCACGGAAGCCGTCGTCGGCGCGCCGCGGCGGCTCAATCCGCTTTTTGATAGAAGCAACGCGGTAGATCATGATTTGGATCGATTGATCTTCAGCGGTTTGATGCGCTTTGACGAGAACGGCCTGCCGGTCGCCGATCTGGCCGAGTCGTGGGCGGTGAGCGCCGACGGGTTATCGTATACGTTCGTTCTGCGCGACGGACTGCGCTGGCACGACGGCGCGGCGATGACGGTGGATGATGTGCTGTTCACCATTGGCCTGTTGCAAGCCGCCGACTTTCCCGGGCAGGCCGACGTGGCCGCGCTGTGGCAGAAGGTGACCGTCTCTTCGCCCAATCCAAACACCGTCCGTTTTACGCTCCCCGAACCCTTCGCCCCATTCTTGGATTACACCGCGATTGGAATTCTTCCAAAACACTTGTTGAGCGCCTTCACGGGCAGCCAGTTGATCAGCAATGCGTTCAACTTTGCTCCGGTTGGCACCGGACCGATGAAGCTGACTTCGCTCCAAGTGGCAGAAGGGAAGATCGTCGGCGCGGTGCTGGAGCCTAACCCCTATTACACCGGCAAGACTCCGTTCTTGCACCGGATTCAATTTCGGTTTTACGCCGACGCCGACTCGGCTTATGCCGCTTACACGGCGGGCGAGGTTTTGGCGCTTAGCCAGTTCACACCCGTAACGCTGGCCGCCGCGCTCAAAAATCCGCAGTTGGCGGTTTACAGCAGTCGCCTGCCTCAATACAGCTTGATCTTTCTGAACCAGAAACAAGAGTCGGTGAATTTCTTTCAAGAGAAAAAAGTGCGGCAGGCTCTGCTGGCCGGGTTGAACCGGCAGTGGATAGTCGACTCGCTCCTGCAAGGTCAAGCGTTGGTGGCCACCGGTCCCATCCTGCCGGGGACGTGGGCCTACAACAATAACTTGAGTCCGGTGGATTATGACCCGGAGCGGGCGGCCGATTTGCTCAACGAAGGCGGGTGGGCGCTCCCGACCGGCGTGAGCGCGGACAGCCCGGACTACGCCCGCACCAAAAACAACAAGGCGCTCGTCTTCACTTTGCTCGTCCCCGACGATCCTCTGCACCGGGCAGTGGCCGATATTGCGGTGAGGAATTGGGCGGCGCTGGGCATACAAGCACGGCAGGAATTTTTGCCCGCCGAGGAAGTAAAGACGGCGTTGACCAACCGCACGTTTGAAGCCGCGCTGACCGACCTCACTTTTGCGGATACGCCTGATCCCGATCCGTATCCGTTTTGGCATCAAACGCAGATCGAGATCGGGCAGAACTTCAGCGGTTACAACAACCGCGACCTGAGCGAAATTTTAGAGCAGGCGCGCACTATCCCCTCGTATGCCGACCGCGCCAAATTCTACCGCGCCTTCCAATCCAAATTTGCCGATGCCACTCCGGCGGTTCTGCTGTATTACCCCGTATTCAATTATGCGGTAGACAAAAAAGTGAAGGGTGTGCAGTTGGGGCCGCTGGTGGATCGCGGCGACCGCTTCAACAACATGGCCGACTGGTACATCGTCACGCGGCGGGTGATTGAGAGCGCGGCGGGGCCATGACCAATCGCCTTTTGTGCTACACTTTCGTTGAGCAAATCCGACGATGACGATTGTCCTGGAACGTTACCCAATCCCCGACAAAGGCCCGCTGAAAGTCTCTGTCGAAATATCCGCTGAAATCAAAGTCTCTGCGGACGAAGCGCGCCGCAAGGTCAACGGCTGGCTATTGAATAATCTGAGCTATCTTATTGTGGGCGAGCGGCAACCGGAATTGGTCGTAGGGGAGAAAGTTTTGTGGCGTGTAGCCGTTAATCACACCCTGCCTGGATTTGGCGCAATCGGCAGAATTGGAACGATTGATGTGGATGTTGAAAGCGGCGAGATACAGCACGTCTCGCCGGAGCAACTTGAAGAGATGAAACGCCGTGCCAAAACACTTGCTGGCAGTTACCCATTGCGCACAAGCCCAGCGCGCTGATTGTGTTGCGGCCTGCGCCAAAATGGTTTTGGATTACATTGGCAAGCCGGTCAACTACGACCGGCTTTTGCGTTTGCTGCGGATCGATTCTGAATACGGCACGCCTGCTAGCAATGCCTCGAACTTAACTGAACTCGGCGTGGAAGTGTTGTATGGGCGCGGCACGCTCGAAGACATTCGCGGCCATCTCGCCGCCGACCGGCCTTCCATCGCGTTCGTGAATACTGGCGAATTGCCGTATTGGGATGAAGCCACAGGTCATGCGGTGGTAGTCGTGGGCCTTGACGACGAAAAAGTGTATCTAAACGATCCCGCGTTCAACTCTGCGCCGCAGATTATTTCGCATGGCGATTTTCTCCTGGCGTGGCTGGAGGCAGACGAGTATTACGCCGTGATACGACGGCGAGACGCCTGAAGAATTTATATGCGCGCCGCCGCCGTTCAATTCTTCGCTACTCCCTTTGATCTCACTCGCAATCTCGAAACGGCCGAGCGGCTGGCGCGTCAAGCCGCCGCCCTCGGCGCGCGCATTGTCGTCCTCCCCGAATTTCAAGCCCCTCCCACGTTCATTTGGCATACAGCCCGCGATAGATTTCGTAAAACTCGTATACCCCGCGCACGTAACGGCGCGGTTCATCCAAGCGGGTGATCTCCAGGAACAGATCCGGATCATTCTGGCTGACGCCCAACCAGATTTCCGAATTGCCGGGCCCGGCGTTGTAGGCCGCCAGCGCCGCAAAAAGATCGCCGCCGAGGTATTGGCGCTGGTAGTCGAGATAGAACGCGCCGAATTCGACGTTGATATATGGGCGGTAGAGATCGCTGTTTTGATAATTCGGCCAGTTGAGCTTTCCGGCGATCCAATCGCCCGTTGCAGGAATGATCTGCATCAACCCCTGCGCCGCCGCCGAGGACGTGACTGCGCCCTCGAACAGACTCTCTTGCCGCACGACGGCAAACAGAAAAAGCGGATCGAAGTTGTAATCGTTGGCGGCTTTGACGATCAAATCGGAATAGTACGGGCCGAAGCGCAAATGGGTGAAGAACGGCGGCGCGCTGAACGTGTCGGCGACGTTCAAGGCATCAAGGCTGGCGCGCGCGGCGCGGATCGCCCCGGCATACACGCCGAGTTCGCGCAGAGCCAGGCTGATTTGGTACAGCGAAAGGGCGTCATCTGCGTAGGCGGCGCGGAGCGCGTCGAATTCGGTCTTGGCCTCGGCGGTGAGTCCCAAGGTCCACAACTCGCGCCCGCGAATCCATTTGCCGTCGTTCGCCAGCGCTGCCGACAGCGCGCCAAGATTGCCGCCGTCGGTGATTTGCAATTTGTCTGCCAGCCATTTTTCGGCAGCGGCCTTTTCTCCGTTGTAATCGAAACTGAAATCGTAGGTGAGCGAGGGCGGGAACGGCGGCCGGCCGTCTTTGAGTTCGGCGGCGCGGAGCGAATAGTAGCCGCCGGGATCGGCGGCCAGGGCTTGATCGAACGCGGCCGCCGCCGCGCCGCCGTCCCCGCGCAAGCGCTGCGTCTTCCCGATCCACATCCACGCCGCGGCCTTCTGCTCCGCGGACGAGAGCGAATGATTCGCGGCGATCTCGAATTGATTAAGCGCCGACGAATAATTCGCGGCGCGGTACAAAGTGATTCCGGCGAAGAACGCCCCTGCGGGCGCTTCGGCGCTGTCCGGGTATTTGGCGTTGATGCTCGCCCAAACGGACGCGGCGCGGGCGAGATCGCGCTGTCGTTCCGCGATGCGCCCGGCTTGAAAGAGCGCGTCCGGCGCGGCCGGATGGTCGGGCGCGGCCGCGGCAAACGCCAACAGGGTGTCCACCGCGCCGCTGTAATCGTCGGCCCACGCCCATTGGGTGTATGCCTTTTGCGTCCACGACTCGGCCCATAGATCGCTTTCGGGATAGTTGTCAATCACGACTTGAAAATTGTCCGCCGCGCCGACGAATTGATTGAGCGCGCGGCGCGAGAGGGCGGCGTAGTAATAGGCGCGGGCATCGGGCGTTTCGACGGCGGCGATGTGCCGGTTGATGGCGGCCAGAGCGGCGTCGTACTCTCCGGCGTTGTAGTCAATGATGCCGCGTTGCAGTTCGTCCACTTCCACGCCCGCGTCCACCAACGCAATGAGCGCTTGGTAGGCATCGTAAGTTTCGGGATAGTTGTCTACGATGTGTTGAAAATAAGCGTAGGCGGCCTGTGTGTTTCCGCGCGCGAGTTCGTTCCGCCCGCGCAAAATATCCATCCGGGCCAGCGTCAAATGCGAGTCCGTAGAGTTGGCAACGAGATCGTAGAGGGCGATCGCGCCGGCGAAGTCGCCGGCCGCTTGCAGGGCCTCGGCCTTCTTTTCGACCAATGGCGTGAGGCCGCCGGATCGATCGGCCAGAGTCGCCGTGCCGTAAGCGTCGGCGGCGGAGGCGTAGTCGCCCCATTCGAGGTAACACCGCCCGATCCGTTCCCAAACGTACGAATCGATGACGCCAGGCTTGAGCGTCAGATATTGCTGATAGTTTTGAATCGCCACGCCCCACGTGCCTTGCGCTTGCGCGATCTCGCCCAGATGAAAATAGGCTTCGGCGAGGCGCGGATCCGTTGGGTAGGCTTGCAGATAAAAGTTGAACTCACCAGCGGCGGCGTCGAGGTTCCCGGCGCGCAGGTGCGAGGCGGCGAGTCCAAACCGCGCGGCGGCGGCGACGGCCGGGTCGGGTTGGCCGTCGAGCGCGGTTTGATAAAGCGCGTTGGCTTGATTCCAATCGCCGTTGAACAGCGCGTGATCGCCTTCTTGCACGCGGACGACGGGACGGGGGGTGGGGGAGGGTGTGGGGGTGAGGGTGGGAGTGGGTGTGTGGGTGTATGGGAGTGTGGGGGTGGCGAGGGGGGATG
>CAYYCF010000097.1:0-3277 GCA_964470235.1 uncultured Anaerolineales bacterium
CCAACGCTCCGGCCTTGCCGGTGTGCGGCAGGATGAGCGCAAACTCTTCGCCGCCGTAGCGCGCGGCCACGTCCGGATCGCGCACGTTGGCGCTGAGCATCGCCGCCAGGGCTTTGAGGCGCTCGTCTCCCGCCGGGTGGCCGCGCGCGTCGTTGTACACTTTGAAAGAATCAATATCAAGAATGAGCAGCGAGAGCGGATAGTTGTAACGGCCGGCGCTGGCGACTTCGATTCGAAGCGCGTTATCGAAAGCGCGGCGGTTGGCGATTCCGGTGAGGCTGTCGGTGACGGCCAGCGCCTGCACTTCGGCGTGCAGTTGCGCATGATGGATAGCCACTGCCGCCGTGTTCGCAAAAGCCACCAGCAAACGCAGGTCGGCTTCGGCGAATGCGGCGCGCCGGGTCGAGTCGAGCGCAATGACGCCGATAGGTTGGGCCAGGCCAATCGTTTCCGCCGAGTGACTGCTGACGGGCGTGAGCGACGCGACGACGGCCGAGAGTATCTGCCGCGCTTCCAATATGTCGCCGTTGTAGCAAATCTCCGGGTCGGCGCGGGCATCGGGAATGAGCAGCGGGCGGCGCTCGCGCATCGCTTTGGCGGAGTAGCCGTCGTTACCGGCAAACGCGAAAGTGCTCACCCGAGAGTCGGTGTAACCGGCGACGGCGCGGATTTGCAATTGGCCGGTGGCCGCATCGCGCAGAAGAATCGTGCCTTTCTCGGCGTCGGGTAACGCGTTAATGGCGGCCGTCAGCACGTTGTCGAGAAGCGGTTCGAGTTCGAGCGTGCTGAGCAACGCTTTGCTGGCGGTGAGCAGCGAGTCCAGTTCACGGATGTGATCTTTTTCGGCGTCAAGCAGGCGGGCGTTTTCGACGGCGATGGCCGCCTGACTGGCGAACAAAGTCAGCACATTGAGATCGGCTTGAGAAAAACGCTTGCCTTCGACGTTGTGCAATACGTGAATCACGCCGGTGACTCCGCCTTGCCAGATCATCGGCACGCTGATCACGGCCTGGAAAGGTTGGTCGCTTTCAAAAACGCCGGCGCGCCCCGACCATAGGGAGTAATTGTCAATAACGAGCGGCTGGCCGGTCTCGGCCACTGTGCCAGCCGCGCCCTCGCCATATTTCAACACCGTGCCGGTGTAATCGCGCGGCGTGTTGAACGAAACCACACAGCGCACTTCTCGCCGATTCGGGTCGCTCAAATACAATCCGCCGCTGGATGCGCCCAGCAGGCGGGCCGCGCGCTCGACCAGGGTGCGAAGCAGAGACGGCAGATCGCGCGAGACGGTAATGTCGAGCAGAATATCGTGCAAGGCGGTCAGCATCTCGGCGCGGTGGCGGATTTCATCAAACAGTTGGGCGCGCGCCACCGCCAGGGCCACCAGACCGGCGGCCTGTTCGCCGAGCGCAATTTCCTCCGGCTCAAAATGGTGGAGCCGGTTGAAGCCTATGAGCGCCGCGCCCAGCTTGTGCCCGGAAGCGATCAGCGGCAGGCCGAGCAGTGAGCGTGTGGGGAACAGCGCCGCAATGCGCGGGCTGATGTAAGGAGAGTGCAATGCGTCTTCTGCAACTAGCGCATGCCCGACTCGCAGAACGGACTCGGTCATCGTCATCTCGCCAGGCTCCAGGTGGATGGCCGGATACGATTCGCGCAGGTCGCCGTAGGCCGCCGCCGGCATCGTTTGCTGGCGGGCTTCGTCCCACAGAGTAATGTAACAACCGTCCGCTTCCAGCAGTTCGCCCAGCCGGTCGGAGAGTGTTTGCAACATGGCGTGGAAATCTGCCGCGCTCAACGACGCGCGAGTGATTTCGTTGAGCAGCGACATCTGCCCGGCGCGGCGGCGCGCCTCTTCGAAGTGGCGCGCGTTCTGGATGGCGACGGCCAACTGCACGCCCAGCAATTCGGCGATGGCCGCGTCGGCCTGGCCGAAGCGTTGCGGGCGGCGGCTGTCCACGATCACCAGCGCGCCCAGCGTTTCCGAATCTTTGACAATGGGCATGGCCAGGATCGCCTGCGCGCCGGTGATTTGTTTGAGAAGCGGCACACCCTCGGAGGAATGTTGGAGATCGTTGATAAACACCGGGCGGCGCTCACGCGCGGCGCGGGCAGTCACGGAGGCCGCGTCGGCCAGAGGGATTCTTTGTTGGAGGATTTCTTCTGCCGAAACGCCCTGGGCCGAAAAAGGCCGGAGCGTCTGCCCGTCACCCGCCAACAGCCACACCACCGCCACGTCCGCCTCGAACAGCCGGCACGTTTCACGGCCGATGGCGTCAAGGACGGTGGGCAGGTCGAGCGAGGCGGTCACCGCCGCGCCGACGCGCTGCAACGACTCGGCCAACCGTTCGCGGGCGCGCTCGGCAATCAGGGCGTTGCGCATCTCGCGCCGCTCGCCGCGGTATAACCACAGCGCGGCGACGAGCAGACCGGCTATTGAAACTACTTCGACGATGTGGCTGCCAGCGGAAACCGAAGCGGGGACGTACTCAGCGCCAAGTTCAGCCAGCGCAAACAAGGCCGCAAAGAGCGCCATGAGCGCCCACACCCAAGACGCATTCTCGCGGCGCGCGTTCAGCCACAAATAGGCCGACCCGGCTAACGACGTGAAGAAGAACGCAAATAGGATAACCGCCATACCCACGGACGACCGCGCCAGATTTGCCCCCTGCCCACGATTATACGCCGCTTTTCCCCAAAGAATCCAACACCCCCGCCAGCACCCGCACCGCGCGTTGATATTCCGAAATCAAAATATGCTCGTCGGGCGTGTGGTCGAGCGCCGAGTCGCCCGGCCCGTAAGCCACCGTCGGGCAATTCCAGACAGGCGCGACGAGATTCATATCGGACGTGCCGGACTTCACCGTGAAGCCCGGCTCGCCGCCCGCGGCGCGGATGGCGGACAGAAAGGCCCGCACCAACGGCGTATTCTTTTCGGCGCGATACGCCATGACTCCGTCAATAAATTCGACTCGGTCCCCCGCCGCCAACTCGTCAATCATCCCGGACAGTCGCCCCACGCTCAACCCCGGCGGCAGGCGCAAACCAAACCGCAGCCGCGCCGACTCCACAAAGCCGTCGGACTCTGAATTCATCTCGCGCAGAGTCGGCAGAAGTTGATCGAACATCTTCGGCTTGCCCTCATTCAACTCTGCCGCGCGCGTCGTCAACCGATTCCAAAAACTGATCGCCGCTTCGCACGCGCTCTCGACTTGCGCCGCAGTGTGCGCCAGAGTCCGCTCGGCCGTGAACTCGTACCACGCGCTCCCTTTGTAGCCCA
>CAYYCF010000097.1:3377-4748 GCA_964470235.1 uncultured Anaerolineales bacterium
TGCGCCAGAGTCCGCTCGGCCGTGAACTCGTACCACGCGCTCCCTTTGTAGCCCAGCGTCACCCGCTCCCATCCGCTCGGCTCGCCGATGATCAACATCGTAGGAGCGCATCGCGTGTTTGTCGCGGGCTGTGCCTGCACCCGCGATTTGAGAACGAACTTCGCCCCCCGCGAATCGCCCTCCTCCCCCACCGCGCCGACCACCGTGATTCGCCGCCCAGGTATTTTCCCCGCCAGCGCGCCCGCCGCCACGAAACACGCCAGCGGCCCTTTGGCGTCCACCGCGCCGCGCCCGCGCAAAATATCGCCCTCGCGCTTCACTTCGATATAACCAGGCACCGTGTCAATATGGCCCAACAGCATAATCTCGTGGGAGCGGGTTGCACCCGCGACGGCTGACCCCTCAATCACGCCCACTGCGTTCCCGGCCTCGTCAATGTTCGTTTCGTAACCCATCGCCTTCATCTGCGCGACGAGATACCCAACCGCGTCGGCCTCGCCGCCCGTGGGGCTGTAGATTTTGAGCAAACCCTCCAGCAGTTCAAGTTCGTCCATAGAGAAAACCGCAGAGGCGCAAAGGACACAAAGAGAAAAATTGCATTACCGCTGACAGCATTGCCACTCTCTACTGCGCGCGGTCACTAATTGCGCTTTTTGAATGCCTTGATCGGGCGGCAGTTGGACTGCCGCCCCGCGCCGCAGTTGCACTGCGGCGCGAACATAAAAGCGCAGTCTATGCCCGTGGGCAGTATCTCTTCGCAGTTCAAAGATTCTGAATAACCGCCTTGATCACATCCCTCGTCGTCGCCCCTCCGCCCAGATCGCGCGGCAGAACGCCCTCGGCCAGAGTCGCATTCACCGCACTCCGCACGCGATCCGCCGCGCCGCTGTGCCCAATATGATCCAGCAGCATCGCCGCCGAGAGAATCGCGCCGACCGGATTGGCGATGCCCTGCCCGGCAATGTCGGGCGCAGAACCGTGCACCGGCTCGAACACCGCCAGGCGCTCGCCAATGTTCGCCGACGGCGCGACGCCCAGCCCGCCGACGAGCGCGCTGGCTTCATCCGATAGAATATCGCCGAACAAATTCGTCGTCACGATCACGTCAAAGTTTTCCGGATCGCGCACCAGCCGCATCGCCATCGCGTCCACCAGCATTTCTTTGACTTCAATCTCTGGAAACCCCGCCGCCACTTTCAAGCACTGCTCGCGGAACAGACCATCCGTCAGCTTCAACACATTGGCTTTGTGGACAATCGTCACAGATTGCTGATTGCTGATTGCCGACTGCTGATTGTGCAAGTCCAAATCAGAAATCAGCAATCGAAAATCGGAAATTCGTTTTCGCGCTTGCTCGAATGCCGCTCTCGC
>CAYYCF010000097.1:4848-8634 GCA_964470235.1 uncultured Anaerolineales bacterium
CGTCACCGCCTGCTCGCGCGAACTGCCGTTGCCCCAGTTCCGCCCGGCCACGATCACATCCCCCGTCTGCGCCTGCTGCGCGAAATTCGGATCAAGGTCTTCCAGCGCGTGAGCCGCGATCTCTTTTGGCGCTTTCAGCGTATACGTGTATTTGCCGGGAAAGATGACATCCGTATTGACGCCGTCGCCGTACTTCCAAACTTTGCCCATTGCCATTTCTGATTGCCGATTTCTGATTGCTGATTGCTTGTCTTCAATCAACAATCAGAAATCAACAATCAACAATGTCTCGCGGATCGGCAATAACGCCCGCCACCGCGCTCGCCGCCACCACCGCCGGGCTGGCCAAATAGATTTCCGCCTCGGGCTGCCCCATGCGGCCTTTGAAGTTTCGATTCGCGGTCGAAATGCACACCTCGCCAGGAGCCGGCACGCCCATATGATTGCCCATGCACGGCCCGCAGCCAGGCACGCCGAAGGCCGCGCCCGCTTCCAACAATGCCTGCACGTACCCAAGCCGCATCGCCGCCGAATACACTTCGGACGACGCTGGAATGATCAACAACCGCGTGCCTTTGGCAACGCGCTTACCCTTCACAATTTCCGCCGCCGCCGCAATATCCTCCAGCCGCCCATTGGTGCAAGTGCCGATGAACGCCTGATGCACGCGCCTCCCCGCCACTTCAGCCAACGGGCGCGCGTTGTCCACCGCATGGGGGCAAGAGACGGTCAGTTCGATCTCCGCCGCGTCCATCACGTGCACCGCCGCGTACGCCGCCTCTGCATCAGGATAGATCGCCCCCTCTGCCATTTCCGATTTTAGATTGTTGATTTCTGACTGCGGGTTGCGGTTTGGGATTTGGGAATTGGAATTTGGGATTTTTCGCGCTTTCCGCTCCGCCAAATATTGAAACACTGCCTCGTCCGGCGCGACCCACGCATTCTTCGCGCCAGCCTCGGCCATCATATTCGGGATCACCATCCGGCTTTCGAGCGACAGGCGCTCAATCGCTTCGCCGGAAAACTCGACCGACTGATACAGCCCGCCGTCCGCGCCCAACTTGCCGATGAGATGCAGACACAAATCTTTTGCCGTCACTCCGCGCGCCAGCCTGCCATTGACGACGACCTTCATACTTTCCGGCACGCGCAGCCATATCTCCCCCGTCGCCCAGAGGGCGGCCATTTCGGTGCGCCCCACCCCCGCGCCAAACGCGCCCAGCCAGCCGAAATGAGTCGTGTGGCTATCGGCTCCCAAAATCAACTGCCCCGGCAGAACCAAGGCCTCCTCGCTCAACACCTGATGGCAAATGCCGCGCCCCACTTCAAAAAACTTTTCGATTCCCTGCTCGGCCACAAACGCGCGCACCTCGGCGTGATTCTGCGCGTGCTTGGCCGTCGGCGCCGGCGCGGCATGATCGAGCGTGACGCACATTTTGTCGGGGATGGCAGCGCGCTCCAATCCGATCGCGCGGAAAATCCTGGCGATGGCCGCCGTGTTATCGTGTGACAGAGCAACGTCGGGGCGCGCGTCCACCACTTGCCCCGCCGCCGCAATCGGCAAACCGGCGGCGCGCGCCAGCGCTTTTTCAGCAAACGTATGCCCCATGTCAACTCACCTGCGAAGTTTTCAGCGGCGTCCCTGGCAAGTCCGCCGGAGCAAGAGCCTCCGGGGAATCGAGCCGCTGAATAATCTGGCTCCGCGCGGCCTCCGGCAGCTCGAGCCGCGCCAGCCCACACTCTTTCTCCGCAATATGGATCAACACTTGTTCCGGCGACACGTCGGGCGCAAGTTGATAGACGCGCTGTTTGAAAATGGCGGCGATCTCTTTTGCCGCCGCCTCGTCAACCTGATAATAGCGAATCTCTTTGAGGAAATAGTGAATGACATTCCATCCGGACAGCGGGCCGAGCAAGATTTCCGTCTCGCTCACGCCGAACAGATCAAACGGGTGCGCCTCATACGTTGACGTATCATTGAGCATCGCGCTCTGATGCACGCCGGCCGTGTGCGTGCGATTGGTCAGGCTCACCGGCTCTTTGGATGGCACGAGCATCTTGAGTTTATCGGCGGCCAGCACGTTGATCGGGTACGAGCCGCGCAAATGATAGCCCTCCAGTTTGTCAAACTCACGGTCGAGATGCAGGTTGAACAGCAGCGCCGTCATGCTGGTAATGCCCGAGCGCTCGCCAATGCCCAACAGCGTCGTGTCCATGTATCGCACGCCCTGCCGCACGGCCTCCTGTGTGTTGAATAGCGCCAAGCCGCGGTCGTCGTGGAAGTGACCTTCAAACTCCATAGACGGATACCGCTCGCGCAAAGCGGCCGCGCGCCGCGCCACCGCCGCCGGAGTCGCCACCCCAACCGTATCCGGCATGCCCAACCGATCGACGTGCGGCGCAATTGCGTCATATACCCGGCATAGCTCCTCAAACCGTGTGCGGAAGGCGTCCTCCCCGCTGAAGCGCAAAACCAGATGCGGGTAGTTGCGCCGCACTTCTTCAATCAACGGCGCGGACATGCCGATGATCGAATCGAGATCGTTGCCGTGATTGTAGTGGCGCGACTCGGCCGAGGTGCCAATGTAAAAGTTCAGTCCATCGGCCCCGGCCTCCAGTGCGCTTTCCACATCGCGCGGGTGGCATCGCACGTGCGACAACAGAAAGGTGTAACCCTTCTGCGTAATCAGGCTGTCGCGCACGTCGCGCAGCGCGCGCCAATCGTCGCGCTCCTGCGGGCTGACTACCGGCGCGAATAGTTCGACAAACTTGACGCCGTAAATAATCAGCGCGCGCAGTAACTCTTCTTTGTCGGCGCGAGTGAAGAAGTATTTGTGATGATCGTGCAGAAGAGAAGTCTGCTGGCCTTCGCGGAGAGTAGTGTCCACGATTTCCAGCGCGCGGGGTCGGTAGTTACGGAAGGCAAATTGCTGATGGCCGATTGCCGAGGGTTGATCGATCAGCCCGTCATTGTTCATTGTTCATTGTCTCATTGTTCATTTGAGAACTCAGCACGGCCGCCGCCGCCTCTACCACTCTCGCCAAATCTTCTTTCTCAATCACCAGCGGCGGCAGGAAGCGCATCACGGTCAGCCCGGCGGGCAAAGCCAGCACACCCTTTGCCATCAACGCTTGCAAATACGGCGTCACCTTCTGTTTGAGTTCGATCCCGACCATCAACCCCAATCCGCGCACTTCGCGGATGAGCGGCGACTCAATCATCCGCAGTTCGCCCGCGAACCATTCGCCCAATTCGGCGGCGCGTTCCGGCAAATGATTGCCCTGCAAATAATCAATGGCCGCCAGCGACGCAGCGCACGCCAGCGGGTTGCCGCCGAATGTCGAGCCGTGCGTTTGCGGCGGCAGTTGCCCGATCCGCTCCCCGATCAGCGTCGCGCCCATCGGTAGGCCGCCGGCTATAGATTTTGCGAGGCACAACAAATCCGGTTCCAGCCCGTAATGTTCACACGCGAACATTCTTCCCGTGCGCCCGAAGCCGGTTTGCACTTCGTCAACGATCAACAGCGCGCCGCGCTCCCGGCACAACTTCTGCGCGCCACACAAAAACTCTACCGTGCCGGGACGCACCCCACCCTCGCCCTGCACCACTTCCAGAATCACGCCTGCCGTCTGATCGGTGACGGCGCCATCAAGCGCGGCCAGATCGTTGTAGGCGACGTGTTTGAACCCCGGTACCAGCGGCTCAAACGGTTCGCGGTATTTTTTCTCCCACGTCGCCGACAGCGCCCCCATCGTCCGCCCGTGAAAGCCGCGCATCGCCGCCAC
>CAYYCF010000098.1:0-8591 GCA_964470235.1 uncultured Anaerolineales bacterium
CGCGCGGCACGGAAGTGGATAAGATCGTCGGACTCGAGAACGGCGCGGACGATTATATTGTCAAGCCCTTCGGACTCGGAGAATTTCTGGCCCGCGTGCGCGCCGCGCTCCGCCGCGCCATCTCTGCCGCGCCCGCCGCCCGCGACCGCCTAGAGGCCGGAGACATCACCCTCGACCTCATCGCCCGCCGCGCCTATCGCGCCGGAGATGAACTGAAACTCACGCACAAAGAATTCGATCTGTTGGCCGAACTGATCCGCAACTCGGGCGCAGTGCTCTCGCGCGATCTGCTCCTGCAAAAAGTATGGGGTTACGATTACGTCGGCGACAGCCGCACGGTGGACGTGCACATCCGCTGGCTGAGAGAGAAGATTGAAGACGACGCCTCCCAGCCGAAACGCATCACGACGGTGAGGGGCGTGGGGTACAGACTTGAAGGATAAGAAACCCCAAATCCCAACTTCCAAATCCCAAGCGCGGCTGTCTCCGCTCTATCTTGGGATTTGGGTATTGGGATTTGGGATTTGATTTGGCATGTCTTGGCTTGCCGTATTCCTCACCGCCCTCTTCGCCCTCCTCGCCCTCTGGGCATTCCTGCTCTACCGCCGCGAACGGAGCGAGGCCGACTCCTTCCGCGCCGAGGCCAGACGGCGGATAGAGGAACTGGCCGCGCTTGGCTACAACAAAGATCGGGTCGGGCCCAGAGTCGTTGCCCTGGGTCAAGCAAGCCGCGATGTCTTGCTGGTTTGCAAAACGGATTATTCCGTGATCTATCTCAACCCGGCGGCGGAGTTGATGTTCGGCAGTTTGCGCCCGGACGCCGGCAGTTTGATTGCCGTCACGCGCCACAACGAAATCTGCGATTTGGCCGCCGATGCGCTCGCCGGGCGCGACGATCTTGACCGCCAGATTTTCGTGAACGGCAAAGCCTACCGGGCGCGCGCGGCGAGGTACGAAGACGGCGTGGCCCTGGCGCTCACCGACGTTTCCGAATTGCAACGGCTGGGGCGGGCGCGGCGCGATTTCATCGCCAACATTTCTCACGAACTTCGCACGCCGCTCACCGCGATCCGCTTGCTCACCGACACGCTCAAAAGCCCCGCCGGTCAAAAGCCCGACGTGGCGCCCTCGTTGATTGACAAGATTACCGTTGAAACCGAGTCCCTCTCGCAGTTGGCGCAGGAACTGCTCGATCTGGCGACAATCGAATCGGGGCAGGCCGCCATCAAGTTGATCGCCGCGCCGGTCAAGCCGGTTGTTGAGGCGACCGTGCACAGGCTGGCTGAACTGGCCGCGCGCAAACAGCAGACGATCACCATTGACGCCCCGGACGATTTGAGCGCGCTGATGGACGCAGAACAGATCGGGCGCGTGACGTTGAATCTTCTGCACAACGCGATCAAGTTCACACCGGAAGAGGGGCGGATTACGGTGAGGGCATTTCGTAGTGACGACCGTAGTAATGACCGTAGTGACGACTTCGGTCGTCAACTAAAAGCGACTGAAGTCGCTACTACGGTCGCTACTATTGAGCAAATATTGATTGTGGAAATTGCCGACACCGGCCCCGGCATTGATCCGGACGATCTGTCGCGTATCTTCGAGCGGTTTTATCGCGCCGACTCTTCTCGCGCTTCGGGCGGCACCGGGCTGGGACTGGCCATCGCCAAACACATTGTCGAAGCGCACGGCGGGCGCATTTGGGCTGAGAGCGCCCCAGGCGAAGGCGCAAAGTTTCGATTCACCCTCCCCGCCGCCTAGGCCGTTCACATCAAAGTAGTTTAGGCTGGATTTAAACGCGGTTTAACTTCGGCCTGTTATCGTTAGCCGCGATGAAGAAGAGCAACCGCCACTATCGCCGACTTTTACCTCCTCGCAAATTGCGTCGGTTTGGCCGCCAGCCGCGTTTCGGCCTCCTCGCGTCTCAGCCTCTGCCGCTCGGCACTCAGCAAATGCTGATGGGGATGGCCGTATTCGAGGCAAACCGGTTGACCCGATAGCCTATCGCCTATTCGCGGTTCTGCTCGCCTTCTCCTCCTCCTCTCTGCTGCGCGCCCGGCACTCCTCTCCGGGCGCGCAACGTTTCTAATGGCCGTCTAAGTTTATGAAACGGGACGGGTCTGCGTTAAGAACTCTTAACCCCTATTTTGGAATCGCTTGAACATGCCGGGGTACTCTCAAGCGCAGTAAGAAACGCCAAAACTTTTATTCAAGGAGAAGAAGATAATGTTTCGTTCCAAATTGCTCTACGCGTTGTCCGGCACGGTCGCTCTGGCGATTCTTTTGAGCGCCTGTGGCGGCGGAACAGCCCCCACCGCCTCCGGCCCAACCACTCTCACCGTCTATACCGCGCTGGAAGACGATCAACTGGTGCGCTACATCCCCGTCTTTGAAACCGCATATCCCGACATCAAACTTAACATCGTCCGCGACTCCACCGGGATCATCACGGCCAAGTTCCTCGCCGAAAAGGACGACCCGCAGGCCGACGCGATCTGGGGCCTGGCCGCCACCAGCCTTCTGGTGGCCGACAGCCAGGGCCTGCTGGAACCCTACGCTCCCGCCGGGCTCGAGCGCATGCAGGCGGCCTTCCGCGACAGCGCCAACCCACCCCACTGGGTCGGCATTGACGTGTGGGAATCGGCGTTCTGCGTGAACACCGTCGAACTCGAAAAATTGGGCCTGCCCATGCCCCAGTCGTGGGCCGATCTGACGAACCCGGTGTACAAGGGCTACCTCGTGATGCCGAACCCTAACTCCTCCGGCACGGGTTTCCTCTCCGTCTCGGCGATGATTCAGATGCTGGGCGAAGAAAAAGCGTGGGAATACCTTGACACGCTCCACGAGAACATCGCCGTGTATACGCACTCCGGCTCCAAGCCGTGCAAGCTGGCCGGCGCGGGCGAGTTCCCCATCGGCATCTCCTTCGGCTATCGCGCCATTATTCAGAAAGAGAAGGGTGAACCCATCGTGGCCGTCTTCCCCAGCGAGGGTTCGGGCTGGGATATGGAGGCCAACGCCCTGGTGAAGAAGGCGAACGTCAACCCGGCGGCCAAAACCTTTCTCGACTGGGCGATCAGCGACGAGATCATGAAGGAGTATGCCAAGAGCTATCCCATCACCTCAGTGCCCACCGGCCTGCCTTTCCCCGAAGGGTACGCCGCCGATCCGCTCGGGCAGTTGATCGAGAACAACGATTTCAATTGGGCCGCCGCTAACCGTGACCGCATCCTGGCCGAGTGGCTCAAACGTTACGACGTCAAGTCTGAACCCAAATCATAGTCTGGTAAAAGGCGATCTCAACGACCTCCATCGGCTTGCCAATCCCTCCGCAGGATTGGCAAGCCGTGCGCATTGAAGCGCGTCTTCATGTTGAATCCACCCGGCCCCCCGCCTTATTTGCAACTGCGCGGCCTCTCCAAGTCGTTTGGCCGCCACCCCGCCCTCCGCTCTATCTCCCTCGACATCTTCGAGGGCGAATTCATTTGCTTCTTGGGTCCCAGCGGCTGCGGCAAAACCACCCTGCTCCGAATCGTTGCCGGCCTGGAAACGCAAGACACGGGGCAAATCATTCAGGCCGGGCGCGATGTGTCTCAGCTGCCGCCCTCGCAGCGTGACTTCGGTATTGTCTTCCAATCGTACGCGCTGTTCCCCAATCTCACAGCGGCGGAGAATGTGGCCTACGGGCTGGAAAACAAACGACTCGCAAGGGCTGAAGTCACGGCGCGAGTGCGCGAACTGCTCGCGCTGGTTGGCTTGTCCGACTTTGGCGACAAGTACCCCGCCCAACTCTCCGGCGGCCAGCAGCAGCGCATTGCGCTCATTCGCGCCCTCGCCCTCTCCCCGGGCCTGCTACTGCTCGACGAACCTCTCTCGGCGCTCGACGCACGCGTGCGCGCCTCGCTGCGCAGCGAAGTGAGCCGCTTGCAGCGGCGGCTCGGAGTCACTACCATTATGGTCACGCACGATCAGGAAGAGGCGCTGACGATGGCGGATCGGATCGTGGTGATGAATCACGGCGTGATTGAGCAGGTCGGTACCCCGATCGAAATTTACCGGCGGCCCACGTCACCTTTTGTCGCTCACTTCGTCGGCGAGATGAACTTCGTGCGCGGCGAGATGATGGATGCGCCGGGGCGGATACAGTGTGGCGGCATTCAACTATCGGTCGGACAGGGCGCCAATGGCGCGCGCCCCGGCTGGCCGGTGACGGCCGCCATCCGCCCCGAAAACGTGCGTCTGCACGATGTTCTACCTGGCAAGCCGAATACGTTTGTGGCGCGGCTTGACGAGGCGGAGTTCCTCGGCTCGTTCTATCGCGTGCGGCTGGTAATCGAGGGCTTGCCGGCAACAATGTTGACGGTGGACGTGGCGGCCACCTACGCCGACCCCGTTGCGCTCGGCGAGAGCGCGATGCAGCTCGTCCATCTGCCCGCCGAACACATTCAGGTCTTCCATGACTGACCTGGCCGCCAGCGTCTCCCTCAGATCCGGCGCGCGAGTCCGCCCCGCCCTTGACGGGGAAGCGACCCTGATGCGTCTCCTCATCGGGGCCTCTGGCCTGTGGCTGATCGTCTTCATCCTCCTGCCCCTGGGTCAGATCCTTTATCGCTCTGGGGTGAATCGCGACGGTCGTTTCGTCGGACTGGCAAACTATCTCAAGTATCTCACTACGCCGACCCTGTCCGTCACGCTCTTCAACAGCCTCTACCTCGCTGTCACTAGCACCCTCATCGCGGTGGCGCTGGCCTTCGTCTTCGCCTACGGCCTCACCCGCACGCGCATGCCGGGCAAAGGCTTCTTCCGCCTCGTCGCCATGCTGCCGCTGTATGCGCCTTCGCTGCTGCACGCCATCGCCTTGATTTACCTGTTCGGCAACAAGGGCTTCGTCACCACCGGCGTGTTCGGTTTCTTCGCGGAACGTTGGGGCGTTGATTTAGGCCTCAACATTGGCCTGTATACAAGCCCGACCGGCGTCATCCTGGCCGAGGTCCTTTATCTCTTTCCGCAGGCCGTGCTCATCCTCACCGTCGCGCTCGCCCTCGCCGATGCGCGCCTGTTCGAGGCCGCCCTCGCCCTGCGCGCCTCGCCCCTCCGCACGTTCTTCACCGTCACCCTGCCCGGCGTCAGATACGGCCTGATGAGCGCCGCGTTCGTGTGCTTCACGCTGGTCTTCACCGATTTCGGCATCCCGAAAGTGATCGGCGGCAATTTCGCGGTGATGGCGACCGACATCTACAAGAAGGTGATCGGCCAACAGGATTTCGTGATGGGCGCGACCGTCAGCGTCCTGTTGTTGACGCCCGCCGCCATCGCTTTCGTCGCCGACCGCTTCCTCCAGCGCCAGCAAGTCGCCCTGCTCACCACCCGCGCCACCCCCTACCAGCCCAAACCCGACCCGCGCGTGGACTGGACTTTCTTTGCGCTGGCGTGCCTCATGTCGTCTGCGATTCTGGCCGTGCTGAGCACGGCGTTCTTTGCTTCGCTGATCAAAGTGTGGCCGTACGACTTCACCCTCGGCTTCTCACACTACGACTTTACAAAGGTCGGCGGCGGGGGATTGGGCGCGTACTGGAACAGCGTTCGGATGTCGGCCTACACGGCCGTCTTCGGCGCCCTCCTCACGTTTTGCGGCGCCTATCTGATCGAGAAAGGCCGCGGCCTCGTTCGCAGCCGCGCCGTGCTGTATCTGCTCTCCACCCTCCCCGCCGCCGTGCCGGGACTGGTGATCGGCCTCGCCTACATTTTCTTCTTCAACGACCCGTCGTGGACACTGCCGCTCGTCGGCTGGCAGATTCCCAATCCGTTCAACCCGCTGTATGGCACGATGGCGATTCTGGCGCTCTCCACCATCGTCCACTTTTACACCGTGAGCTTCTATGCCGCAACCGCCGCGCTCAAACAAATTGACGCCGAGTTCGAGGCCGTGGCGGCCTCCCTGCGCGTGCCGTTCTACCGGACGTTCCGGAAAGTGACCATGCCGATCTGCCTCCCCGCGATTCTGGAGATCGGGATGTACTACTTCGTCAACGCGATGACGACGGTCTCGGCGGTGATCTTCCTTTACGGGCCGGGACTCAAGCTCGCCTCCGTGGCGGTGGTGAACATGGACGACGCCGGGGACACGGCGGCGGCGGCGGCCATGTCCATGCTCATCTTCGCCACCAGCCTCGGCGTGCGTTTCCTGTACGAACTCGCCACGCGGCAACTGCGCCAGCGGTCGCAGGCGTGGTTGCAACGATGACGGCCCAAGAGTCAGAACGCCGCGCGGATTGCAGTCGTCTGGAAGCCCGTTTGGCCCGCGCTGGAATGAAGCCGCCTCTCGCGCCGACGCGCTGGTGGCCCGTGTGCTGAAGGCGCTCGACCTGGCGCGCGACACCCTCATCGTCATCTCCGACCACAGGCAGATTGACCGGGGCGGGCGATGATTGCGCGGCGCTACTGCCTGTGCTGACGATGTGGTTAGCGGCGTGACATTCAACTATTTCCTGAAGCGCCGATAGTCAAAAAAATTTAACTCCTTCTTTGAAGTCGCTTGAACTGCGGCTGGTATTTACTCCCTGTATGAAATTAAATAAATTGAGCGTGATCGTCCCCACGCGAAATGAGGCCCGTAACATCCCTGCATTTCTACGTTCGTTGCCAGCAGCGGTCGAGTTAATCGTGGTGGACGCCAGCGAGGATGAAACGCCGGAGCTAATCGCCTCGCTTCGCCCGATACGGTCACGGGTGATTCGCCAGTTGGAAAACAAATCGCCGGCAAACGCCTGTCATGGAAAAACGTCGGGCCAGGCGAGATCCATTGCCGAAGCGCGCCAACTCGGCGCGCAGGCCGCAACCACGCCGTGCCTGTTGTTCACCGACGCCGATGTAGTCTTTGCGCCGGAGTATTTTGATCGCTTGCAGGCCTATCGAGGCTGGGATGCGCTCTACGGCCCCAAACTCTCCGCCGACGAATATGCCGGCTATTACCGCTGGTTCGCGGCCGGGCAAGGCTTGAGCCACCGCTTGGGGATTCCGGCGATTTCTGGCTCCAACCTGTTGATCAGCCGACAGGCATTTGAGGCCAGCGGCGGCTTTGATTTGCAATTGCAATGCAACGAAGACACGGAACTGGGGTGGCGCGTTCAACGGCTAGGATTCAGTATTGAGTTTGCGCCTGACCTGATCGTCTACGCCCGCGACCACCGCCGCCTGCGACGCGGCATGTTGCGCAAGACCCTGCACTCCGTCGCCCGATGCTTGTTGTTGCGTTTCAACCTGATGTCTGCCCGCTGGCGCGCCAGCGACTGGGGCTATTGGTCTCCGGCGAATCAACCGGAGAGAAAACATCCGCCAAGTCTTATCGAGGAGATGAATACATGGAACTGAGTCGCGAACTTGAATCAACTCCGAGCGTGCAGGCCGTACTCTTGCCAGCAACATGGGATGAGCATTTTGCTCGCCGGCTATCGGCCATTTTTAGCCCGCCATTGGTCGGGACGATCACAATGGGCGCAATCGCCGCGAACAGCGCCGGTCCGCAAGCGTGGGCTTGGCTGGGCATTTATCTGCTGATGGCCGTGTTGGGGCCGGTGCTGTACGTCCTGTGGCTTTTACGGCGTGGCGAAGTCGCCGATTTTGATTTGCGCCTGCGGGAACAACGCCTGCGGCCTTATCTGTTCACAGCCCTTTGCCTCACCGTGGCCGCCGTCGTGTTGTTGGCCGGCGGCGCGCCTCGCTTGCTGGTCGTGATCGCCTTCGCCGGCGCGATTCAGACAACACTGTTGTTGTTAGTCACATTGCGCTGGAAGATCAGCGTTCACCTGGCTTCAATTGCGGGATTCGTGGTAGTGATGGTGGCGCTGATCGGGACGCCCGGACTCCTGTTCGCGCCGCTCATTCCACTGGTGGCCTGGGCGCGTATCCGGTTGCGCCGCCACAATTTAGCGCAGACCATCGCCGGGGCGCTGGTGGGCGGCGGCTTGCTAGGGATTGCCCTCTTTTTGGCAGGGTAACGACCCATGCGAATCGCCTTCTTCACCGAAACCTTCCTTCCCAAAGTGGACGGCATTGTCAACACGCTTTGCCACTTGCTGGAGTATCTGGCCGCGCACGGGCATGCCAGTTTGCTGTTTGCGCCTGACGGCGGCCCGGCCCGTTTTGCCGAAACGCCAGTCGTGGGGCTGCGAGGAATGACGTTTCCGTTATATCGAGAGTTGCGGCTCGTTCATCCACTGACCGACGTTCGCGAGCCGTTATCTGCGTTTCGCCCGGACTTGATTCACGCGATCAATCCGGTGTCGCTCGGCCTGGGCGGGATTTGGCAGGCGCGGCAGATGAGGAAACCGGTCGTGGCCTCGTACCACACCGACTTGCCGGGTTTCGCGGCTCGTTGGGGATATGGCCTCTTCCGCCCGGCGCTCTGGGCCTTTTTTCGCGCCGTTCACAATCAAGCGGACTTGAACCTGTGCCCGTCGCGCTTCACCCAGCGCGAAATTGAATCTCACGGCATCCAACGAGTCAAAGTCTGGGGGCGGGGTGCGAATACCCAGCGCTTTCACCCGGCCCGCCGGACGATGGAGTGGCGCAACCGGTTGAGTGGCGGCGAG